>JAYROD010000245.1:0-14183 GCA_041911835.1 Fimbriimonadaceae bacterium
GTGGACCACTTCGGTGGCCATACGTTCGGGTGCCATGAGAATTACCTGGTTCGGATGGAGGAGGATTTTTTCAGCCACCAATGCGCTTTGCTCTATCCATTCTTGGTGACCCGGCAGATCTATTCGGGGGTGGGCAGGGTTGGAGGACACGTTCTGGCGGGATCGGGCACACGGCCAAGCTATCAGGACGTGGTGGACAATCCGATCGACTACATTTGGGTCAGTCAGGTCTACGGAGTTCATCCGGACGAGACGGTGAGGTTCCAGCTCAGCCAGCGGGCGGACCACATCTTGAAAACGGTGGCGAGCAGGGTGCGTTTCAACAGAGCGCTCATTAACCCGAAATGGGAGCACTACTACTCCCACGAGTCGATGCAGCGGCTCCACCTGCTGTTTGGTGAGGCGAATCAGAACGAGTATGCGTACGCTCTCAAGGTGGGGACGACGTCGCTGGCCCTGCGGCTGATCGAGGACAGGCTAGTACCGGAATCTTGGATGCTGGCCCAGCCACTCATTTCCCTTCGGACGATTAGCAGGGATGAAAGCTATGAGTGGCCCGTGATCTTGTCGGACGGTTCGACTTCTAGCGCGATCGACGTGCAGACAAGGTATCTCGAGGCGGCGCAGCGTTATCGAGGCGAATCGGAGCAGACCGACTGGGCCCTATCGCACTGGGAGTCCATTTTGGCTGGGTTGGCCAAGGACCCGATGAGTATGGGTGACAGGATTGACTGGGTGGCGAAACGCCAAATCATCGAGCAATACATGGCGGAAGAGCATGTAGGCTGGGATGACGACGCTTTGCACTCCGTCGACCTCGAATATCATAATATCGATCCGGCCAAGAGCCTTTTTTATGCCCTCCAGGATATGGGTCAGACGCAGCGCGTGACAGACGAACTGGAGATCATCGACGCTATGACCGAGTCGCCGAAGAACACGCGCGCCGCCGGCCGTTCGGCGCTGGTGAGGAAAGTTGTCGACCGTAAGGCCCCGCGATTCTATGTATTCGATTGGAATGGCGCGGCGATCGACCGCGATCACTTCATCGAGATGAGCGATCCATTCCAGACCTACCTTAGCGCGCCATAGCGAGCTGGACGAGGTCGCGCGGCGGCAAGAATTGGACGTCCTCCGGGACGACCTCGAGCACGGTGACCGGAACGTCCGACCGATTCTCGATGAGCGCTCCTATGAGTTCTTCGACGATCGCTTCTGGGGTCGAAGCGCCGCTAGTGATTCCGACGGTCTTGAATTCGGTTCGCCACTCCTGGAGGATTTCTCCGGGTGACATCAGGAGGTGAGCTTCAACCCCCATGGAGCGGGCGACTTCGCAGAGTCGATTGCTGTTAGGAGACGTAGAAGAACCCGCGACAAGCACGAGATCACACTCTTGAGCCAGCTTTCGCACTGCCAACTGACGGTTCGTCGTGGCGTAGCAGATGTCTTCCTTCTTGGGAAGCTCGAGGTGAGGGAAGCGCCTCCTAAGAACCGCGAGCGTCTTTTGCACCTCATCGACGCTGAGCGTCGTTTGGGTCAACACGGCCAGCTTCTCGTGGGCGGGCAATTCTAGCCTTTCGGCGTCCTCAGGCGTTTCGACCAAGACCATTCGACCCGGGGCCTCTCCCATCGTCCCTTCGGCTTCGACGTGGCCGGCGTGCCCGATGTAGATAAAGAAGTAGTCCTTGGCGGCATACCGCTTGGCTTCGTTGTGGACCTTCGTGACCAGCGGGCACGTGGCGTCGATGACCTGAAGGTTCCGTTCCGCGGCACGGAGGCGAACTTCGGGGCTGACTCCGTGGGCCGAGAAGACGACCGGCATGCCTTCCGGAATGTCCTCGATCCGCTCGACGAACACGACCCCGCGGCGCTCGAAGCTCTTGACTACCCATTCGTTGTGGACGATCGCGTGGCGCACATAGAGCGGCTCGCCGTGGATCTTGAGGGCAAGGTCGACCACTTCGATCGCATAGGCGACCCCTGCGCAGAACCCTCGAGGGGCAGCGAGGATTATTCGGTCCACGGTCCGATTGTACCGTCCGGGCCCCTGAGCATCAGGACCCACGCCCCTGCAGCGTCAACGACCAATCCTCCGGGCGGATGCAGCTTCGCGAGTTCTATGGTCACCTGAGAGGCAATGGGAAACCGTTCGAGGAGTTCGCGGGCAAGCGCGGTCGCGGCCGCCTCGACGGTAGTGAAGCGGCGCTCCGTGAGGAGTTCCGTGCAGACCCGTCCGGCTGCTCCATAATCGACAGTGTCGGCTAGCGAATCTGACTGCCCGACCTTGTCCGGGACCTCTATTTCGAGGTTCACCTGATATCGACGACCGATGGTCTGCTCCTCACTAGTCGCCCCGTGATACGCATAGACTTGGAGCCCTCGCAAGAAAACGGTCATCGAACGCCATTCTAACCTAACTCGGTGCCTCTGGTCCTTCCCTTGAGCCTAAGCGATATGCTACAATTGCTGGACAAGTTGCAGAGCCTTATGTCGGGCGGCGGACTGCCGCCCTTTTTATTTGGCGAAGCAAAAGGAAGGCTGCTCATGGACATACTGCAACAACTAAATCAGATTGCACAAGAGCGCGACCTCCCTTTGAACGAGCTGATTCATGAGCTCGAGGAAGCCTTGGCCGTCGCCTACAAGAGATTCGTCAACGCAACTGGCGAAGTGACGGTCCGGCTGGACCCGAAGAAAGGGTGGTCCGCTCTCTTGGAAAAAGAAGTGGTGGGTGAAGTGATGGAGCCATCGACGCAAATCAGCGTCGTCGAGGCCCGCAAAAGGAACCCAAGCGCCGAGATTGGCGATTTTATTAGCTTTGAGGTCGATCCGAACCGATTTGGACGGATCGCCGCCCAGACATTCAAACAGGTGCTGACGCAGAAGCTCCGAGAAGCGGAATTCAGGCAGATTCACGACACCTTTAACGAAAAGATCGGTGAACTCGTCAATGGCGTGGTCACACGCAAAGATGAGATGGTCGTGCTCGTGCAGGTGAATCGAGTCGAGGCCGAGCTTCCAAAGCGGGAGCAGGTGCCGACCGAGAACTACCGACCCAACGACCGGATTCGCGTCTACGTCCTGCGAGTCGACGATTCCTATCGCGGCCTCAAGGTCATCGTAAGCAGAACCCATCCGAACCTGCTTCGAAAACTCTTCGAACTCGAAGTCCCGGAGATCGCGGATGGCACCGTCGTCATCAAGAGCGTGGCCCGAGAGCCTGGCCAGCGGAGCAAAGTCGCTGTCATTAGCACCGACGAGCGAGTTGATGCCGTGGGAGCGTGTGTCGGACCCCGTGGAGCCCGGGTTCAGGCGATCGTCGACGAACTGTTCGATGAGAAGATCGACATCGTCCCCTTTAGCGATGATCCCCAGACTTACATCACGAACGCGTTAAGTCCAGCAAAGGTGAATTCGATTAAGCTCGACGAAGAAAACCGAAGCGCGTATTGTATCGTTCCCGACACCCAGCTTTCGCTGGCTATCGGAAAGGGCGGACAGAACGTGCGGCTGGCAGCTCGCCTGACCGATTGGAAAATCGACATTCGATCGGAGGCGCAGGCAGCGACCGAGGCGGCGGAGAAATCCAAGACCGAGGTCGCACCGGCGGCTGCACAGCCAGTGGCGGAGCCTGAGGCTGCCGTGGAAGGGGCGTGATGAATGCCCGGGCTGGTCGAACGGACGTGCATCGCCTGTAGGAAGAAGGGTCCCCAAGGATCTTTCATCCGGCTCGGTCGGACGCCGGCCGGCGATGTAGCCACGGGCAGAGTGGGTCGTGGAGCGTATTTCTGCGCCAGCAGAATCTGCGCCGAAGAGGCGCTGAGAAAGGACCGATTGAGTAGGGCGTTGCGGTGCGCGGTGACGGATGCCGCCAAAGATCGAATTCGCGAGGAGTTGGAGTGCAGACTGAGGTAAAGAATAATACGATGCAGGTAACGGTAGCCGATCTGGCCAAGCAATACGATCTCGTCCCTGGGCAGGTCGCTGGCACGGTTTCCGAACTTGGCATCGAAACTGATGGACTCCATTTCGAGGCCGACGCAGACGTTCTGGAACTGATCGAGCAATCACTTGGCGAGTTGAAAGGCTCCAAAGAGGTCAGCATGCTGCCGAATCGAACGCCGAGAGACATAGCCAACGCGCTCGGCGTCCCGCAGCCCGAAGTCCAGAAGACGCTCATGTTGAAGATGAAGGTCATGGCGACCCTCACGACGGCTCTGAAACCGGAAGTCGCCGAGCAGCTCGTACGGGAACTGGGCTACTCGCTCAAATGGATCGAAGGCGTCCATAAGAAGGTCGAAGCTTCGAAGCCCAAGAAGCCGCAGCGCGTTCAGGGAACTCAGCCGAGACCTCCAGTCGTGACCATCCTCGGACACGTTGACCACGGAAAGACCTCGCTTCTTGACTATATTCGCAAGGCGAATGTCGCGGCCAAGGAGCATGGCGGCATTACCCAGCACATTGGCGCCTATCAAGTTGAGCTTCCGGAAGGAACGATCACGTTCCTCGACACCCCGGGCCATGCCGCATTCACCGCCATGAGAGCTCGTGGAGCCCAAGTTACAGACATCGCCGTATTGGTCGTTGCAGCGGACGACGGCATCATGCCGCAGACGATCGAAGCCATCAACCACGCCAAGAACGCTGAAGTTCCAATTATCGTCGCTGTCAATAAGATCGACAAGCCGGGAGCCAACCCGGATAGGGTGCTGTCCCAACTCCCGGAGCACGGACTTGTGCCCGAAGCCTATGGTGGACAGGTGATCGTTTGCCCGGTGTCGGCGCTGACCGGTGAGGGTGTCCCGCACCTCCTTGAGATGATTCTGCTTCAGGCGGGGATCCTCAACCTAACGGCGGACCCCAAGGGCAAGCTCGAGGGCGTCGTCATCGAAGCCAAATTAGAGAAGGGACGTGGTCCGGTGGCAACCGTACTCGTTCAAGAAGGCACGATCAAGGTCGGCGATTCGCTCGTCGTCGGGATGACATTTGGCCGCATCAAGGCCATGAACGACTATCTGGGGGAGCGTCTCAACGCGGCAGGTCCATCCACCCCAGTTGAGATATTGGGACTCAACGACGTCCCCATGGCGGGAGACCCGGTAGAGAGCGTCGAGGACGAACGAACCGCTCGACAGATCGGAGAAGAGCGAGCATCCCAAAACAGAATCGAAAACTTGGCAGCCCCGCGCAAGCGCGTGACACTCGGAGACCTTCGCGAAAGCCTGGTCACCGGCGAAACCAAGGATCTCAACCTGATCGTCCGCGCGGATGTGCAAGGTTCGGTGGAGGCGGTCAAGGGACTGCTCGAGAAGATGGAGAATCCGGAGGTCAACGTCCGAGTGATCGCTACCGGAGTTGGGTCGATCACCGAATCGGACATCTTGCTGGCCAGTGCCGCGGACGCGATCTGCGTTGGGTTCAATGTCAAGCCAGAGCCGGGAGCAAAGAACTCAGCAGAACGTGAGAAGGTTGAAATCAGGACCTACACGATTATCTATGAGCTCATAGAAGACATCGAAGCTGCCATCAAGGGCATGTTGGCGCCGAAGTTCGAGGAGCAGTATCTGGGTACCGTCGAGATTCGCGTTGTGTTCAAGCTCAGCAAGCAAGGAATCGTCGCCGGCTCCCACGTCACCGACGGCAAAATCACGCGAAGCTCCGAAGTTCGAATCCGTAGGGGTGGAGAAGTCGTTTGGACGGGCAAGGTGGCCTCCCTGAGGAACGTGAAGCAAGAGGTCCGCGAGATGAACGCCGGCCAGGACTGCGGCATCAAGTTCGAAGGCTGGGAAGCGTTCAAAGAGGGCGACGAGATCGAAGCATTCGAGATGGTGCAGGTCAACTAGCGGCTGAATCCGTGTGGCGAACCTCAAGACTATTCGGACGAAAACCGGTGTTCGGCAGCTCCAGAGGGCCTTCAAGCAGACCCATAAGTCGAGGATCGAGCTTGCGTTCCTGCTCCAAGACTGGAGCGACGCCTATAACGTCGGCAGCCTCTTCCGCGTAGCCGACGCCTGCGGCGCCAAGGAAATCGTCCTCGCCGGCAAGACGCCCTATCCGCCCAATCCGATGATCGGCGTAACGTCAATGGGCCAGCATCGCCGTGTGCCGTGGCGTCATATCTCAGGAACCGAGGAGGCCGCAATCCAGTTGGCCAGCGAGGGATACGAGCTCGTAGTGGTCGAAATCGCGGAGGGAGCGGTCAGCTACCTCGAATTCGAGTTTCCTCCGAGGACCTGCTTGGTTTTGGGCAACGAAGGCGCCGGAGTCTACGGCAAGGTGATGAAGCACTGCAAAGCAGCCGTTTACATCCCAATGTTGGGCAAGGGTCGCAGCATGAACGTCCACGTCAGCGCCGCTGTGGTCGCCTTTCAAGCCGTCCTGGGCGTAACGCAAAGCCCACCCGAGCCGTCCTAAGGGCATGAGAAGACTCTTGGGGGCAGCCTTGGTCTCGTTTGCCGCGGTTGGAAGCTGGGCGCAGACTCAACCAGAGCGGACAGTCATCAAATATCGGATCATGCACGGCGATCCTTATCTAATCGTGGCCCTGATCCAAGGGCTGAATGTGACGTCTCCAGAAATCAGCGTTCTGCTGAATTTCGCAGGCGTGCCGACGACGATCCCCGAAGACTCCCTGATCCCCAAAGGTCGAATCGTCGTCGATCCGACGGACAACAGCATCTTGTATATGCCGTTCTAATGCGTGGGCCTTTAGGCCCTTGTGGAACTCGCTGCCCTTGACCACCGATATTGGTTGGCGGCAATCTGACTCAGGTGGTGATCATGCGGTATATGTGCTTAGCGATTCTTGCTGCTTCCGCGTTGGCTTCTTCGGCTCAAGACTCGGAAAAGACCTTTAGCTTTCGGGAGAACCTGGTCGGTACGAAGCAAGTGCTGGAAGAGCTTTCGAAGAAGGCAGGCGTGCGTCTAACCGCCGGCAAAGCGGTCGAGAATGACCCACTCTATCTGAAGGTCGAAAACGCAACGCTGCAAGAAACGATGAAGCGCGTGGCTGCCGCTTGTTCGGCTGAATGGGAGAAGACATCCGACGGTTACCGACTAATACGTTCGGCATCGCTTCAGGACAAACACTATCGGGCAAACCTGCAGGCGAAAACCGAAGCATTCCGGCGAGCCATCCCCGAGTTCATGAAGGAACACGCATCCGATCAAAAGTGGGATGTTCAGCGCGTGACGCAATTGGTCGCCGACGAGCGTAAGCGGCGTGAGGATATCCTGAAACAAGCCTCGAACCCCTCTGATGAACCGAACACTCAGACCTACGTCAACATCAGCGACTCGAGCCAGGCGAACCCGGCCGGTATTGCGCTATACGGCGTGATCGGTCGACTGAACCCCTCGGATCTCGCCTCGATTCCCGCAAATGGACGCTGGGTGTATTCCTCCCAGCCAACCCGAATGCAAAAGCCACTCCCAATCGACGCCAACGTGATCATCTCGTCGTTCGTTCGAGCCCAGAACTTGCTGGCGAGCGTCGCGGGTTCAGACGCCCAGCCGCAATCCAACGTTCATTTCACGGGGGGGCTCGACATTGACGCAAGGCCGATCACAGGCAACGTGGGAAGAGTGCTCCTCATCTGCTCAAGGCCATCGAGTAGCGACGACCTAGCGGTGCAGCTGAAGTTTTTCGATGGCAAGGGATTTCTGCTCGGTTCGGCCGTCAAGACGCTGAGCGCGAACAACACGTCCGGACAGCAACTCTCGGGCATCAAAACCAGCGCAGGCTCCTTGCGTTTCTCTGCCGAATCGCAGGAGTACCTCAGGCTGATGGCCTCTTCCGCTGGAGGGGGAGGCGGCCGAGGCGGACAGAATTTTAGTCTTGCTTTCGGCGGCAACGATGGTGACTTCATCCAGATGGACTCCGGCTCGATGGAGCAGGCCAAGCCGATTTCCGAAGGGCTTCTCGGGAAGCTTGCACACCCGGAAACGACAGACCCGCTCGGTTACTTTGTCGCCGAGGCGCTCGATCAAGGCATCGAAGGCAATATCGCCTGTTGTCTTCCGGACTCGTCGCTGCTTGAGCTCAGCCGTCGAGCAACTGGCGACAAGGTAGTCCTATCGGCGCTCCTCGAGGGGCTTCCGGGCGTAGAAGGCTTGCAAGCCGACGGCTGGACCGTGCTCTCGGCAGTCGATCCATACGTGGCAGAAACTCAGCGCACCGATCGTGCGGCGCTGGGCGCCTTTGTTCGTTCGGCGCTTTCGAAGGGGTACGCGAACTTGAACGATATGGCCGCCCTTGCGGCGACATTACCCCTGGATTACGAAGCGCGAGGCATGGAGAGCGTTTATCTGGGCGTGATCCTTCCGGAGAGCACGCAGGCTTTGAACCAGCTGCTGCAGCGGTCCAGGAACATGCTGGCCCTCTATGGCACCCTGAGCGCCGACCAAAAGAAGCTTCTGGCCGCTGGACAAACCATCGCGGCAGGGACCTTCGACCGTCGGCAAATGAGCCTCGCGAACGACCTTGTTTTTGGTTCGAGCGCCAATGCAAGAGGTTTGGTCCTCGGAAAGGGAACCAGCATTGGCATCAACAAGACCACGGGAGACACCCCCCCACGGGATGCGCGGGAGTCCCTGGAGAGCGAAAAGACTGAGCGTCTGCCGAGTGGAATCTTGCCTTCTTCGCCGTTATCGATGCAGTTCTTGCCAAAGGAAGCGGTTTACTCGCGACTGGCGGGGGGCCGGGACGGGAGGTTTCTTTCCGCCGGCGAAGTTGGCATGCGTAACGCGATGGCCCAACGGGTGGGCAGCGACCTGCCAGCCAGCGTCCAGCTTGCGAGCTACACGAAGTTCCGGGCGGCGACTTTGACTCGCATGCCGTGGTCGCTTGGGCTAGGGGAAGATCTGTCGGTGAGCGGCACGCTGAGCGATGCATCGATCGACCCGTCCTCGAAGGAGAGCAGTCTCGAGGAGATGTCCGACGAATTCAAGAAGGCGGTTCAGGCCGGTTTCGACTCGATGAAGAACGTCAAGTTCAACACCATGCAGTTCGGGGGCAAGCCACCCCCCAATTCCTAAGTCCCAGTCAAAAAGTGAGGCCCCCGATCCGGAACGGATCTCGGGGGCCACTTTTCACGATTGGCGATGAGCTACTTCAGATCGACCTTGCCGCCTGCGGCTTCGACCTCGGCCTTGATTTTCTCCGCTTCGTCCTTGCCCACGGCCTGCTTGATCGGCTGAGGAGCGCCGTCGACCAGGTCCTTCGCTTCCTTGAGTCCGAGGCCGGTGATCTCTCGAACCACCTTGATGACCTGGAGCTTTTGGTCGCCGGATGAGGTGAGGATGACGTCGAAATCCGTCTTCTCCTCGGCTGCAGCGGCTCCGCCGCCTGCATCGCCGCCACCCATCATCATCGGCATGCCCATCATGGGGGCCGCGGCCGTGACGCCAAACTTCTCTTCGAGGGCCGTCTTGAGCTCGCTGAGCTCGAGCGCGGTCATGTTGCTGATTTCGTCAACGATTTTTTCGATTGTTGCTGCCATTTCAAATTACTCCTGAGGGGTTTCGGTAGATTCTTGGGTCGGGGCCTCTTCGGCGGGTGCTTCAACTTCCGCTGGCGCGGTCTCTTCGGCTGGCGCTTCCTCGGCAGGGGCCTCCTCGGCCGTGGCTTCCGCTGCCGGTTCTTCGTTGGCTGCTTCCGCAGTCACTTCGGCGACGGGCTCGACTGCGGCTTCTGCTTTCGGCTCCTCAGCGGGAGCTGCCGGAGCAGCTGCAGGTGCTGCGGGGGATTCCTTCGCGACCTTGTCCGCAACCGCTCCGATGACTCGGATCGGGTCGGCATAGAGCGCTTCGATCACGCCTACAAGGTTCGAAAGTGGCGCTGCGATCGCGCCAATAACCTGCGCGAGAAGCACTTCTCTCGAAGGAAGCTTCGAGAACGCTTCGACTTGGGTTGTCGAGAACGTCTTGCCGGCGATGAAGCCGCCTTTGACCTCGAAACTTTTGTTGGCTTTGGCGTAGTCGAAGAGCACCTTGGCGCATTCCGTTTCATTTTCGAAAAAGAACGCGATCGCCGTCGGGCCGTTGTGGAACTCTGCGGGAAGCTGATCGGTGTCAGCGCCAGCAGCGATCCGGAACAGCGTGTTCTTGATGACGTGGAGTTCACCGCCCTTGGCGCGAAGGTTGGATCGGAGCGCTTGCATCTCCTTCACCTTCAGGCCGCGGTAATCGGTAAAAACGACGCCTTTTGAACGCTGATACCACTCTTTGGCTTGTTCGATTGCTTTTGCCTTTTCGGCTGTCGGCATCTTGTTCAAGACCTCCTGTAACGAAATAAGGCTCCCACCAGGGCGGCAGGAGCCTTCTTCGTCCCGGCAATATGCGCCAGGAATCCAAAATCTTCCGTGCTTACCCCTCGGTTGGCTGATGGATTAAGGCCCGGTGGCCGCCAACGGTCTCTGGAGAGCTTCTGGAATTATGGCATATTGCCGGGTTTAGGTTCAAGAGCGGGTCAATCTCCAATTCCCCTCAAAAGTGCGGAATAGCAAAAATATGGATGGCGTGTTTGGCAACGGAGTGCCGGATGAAGGCGTCGCGCTCTCGGAGAGCCGTTTTGTGGCCTTAGGCTCGAGGGTATGCCAAGGCTACGTGCGGGAGCAGCGGAGCGCGGCGCTAAATGTTTGGACGAATCGGAAGAATTGGGTCTTCGGCTCTTACTTTGGCCGAGAGGACGACAGGCTCTGGGTTCCACGCCGGATGCGCGATGGCCGAGCCCACGAGAAGCAGCGAGTTTTGAACTTGGCTCATCCTTTGGCGAAAGGCGCCCTAGGACTCTTGGCTTTTGGATACGCGATTGGTCTCGCCCTGCTTTGCGTGATCACCGCGATCGCTAGCGGCTCTCGCTGGTAGGCTCGCGCACCAGCCAAATCCCTCGTCAATCAACTTTGTGGACCGAGCTTCCGTCCATCAGTTGACCGATGAACAACGCGCTCAAAATCTCGCTCATCGTTGGCATTCCCACCCTCTTGCTTTGCGGTGTGGGGAGCTGGGGGGCCTCCCAATACGTGGACTTCCCCTGGGCATCCCACGAATTGGAATCGACGGTTGCCGAGTCCCGTCGACTAGGTTTGCCGTGGGTTGCTTCGGACCTCAGACCTAAGCCCGAACTCACATTTGAGGAGAACGCCGGACCGGAGATTGAGCGAGCATGCCAGCTTGTCGGCAAAATCAAAGGATCGACGAACGCGTCGAATGATGCCACCAAGGCGCTGAACGAAGGAGACTTCTCCAAAGCGCAGGACGCCGTGGATTTGTTTGCAGCGCCCCTGGCGGTCATCGAAAAGGCTGTTGTCAAGCCCAAATCCTATATCGAGAGGGACTATGACCTTGGGCCAGATCTGTTGTTGCCCGAATATGCTTGGGAGAAAACGATTTGCAAGGTACTCGGTGTCCGATCCCAGATCCAAGCATCCAGGGGTAACGTCGACGCGAGCGTCGCGGACATTTGGAGGATGGGCCGGCTCACTCAGTTGATGGAGTCCGAACCAATCCTCATTGGAATGCTGGTAGAAATCGCCTGCGAAAGCATTCGTCTCCGGGCAGTAGAGGCTCTTGCTGGAGATTGGAAGGATAACCCTGGCGCCCTTGAAAAGCTGGACCAAACCATACTCGCAACATTGCCGAAGACAGACATCAAATTCACACTCCGGGGAGAGGTCTACATGGCTGTCGCCCTCTGCAGAAACTTTGAGAAGTTCGGAGGCTTGAGCGCGGTCGAGATGACGAGTTCAGGTGAACAGAGGAAGCCAGTCGATCCCCGCGATCTAGAACGAACCGGCTACCCAAAAGGGTTGATGGCGAGGGCTTTTCTAACCCGCGCACTCCAGTTCTGGAACGCATTTTACGCAAAAGCGAAGGATAGCGAAGACCCGCTGGCGCTCACGAAGCGCCTCGACCAACTCATGAAAGCCGATGCATCGCATACTGGGCTCAGTTATCGAATCAACGATATTCTAATGCCGGTTTTTAGCCAAGCCGGTATAGCTTGCGTTAGAATGGTCGCTCTGCAGCGATGCACGGACGCATTTCTCAAAGTCATGGCGTATCGGGCCCAACATCACAGCTTCCCATCCACTCTCACCGACGCTGGTGCGTCGTTGATCGATCCATTCAATGGACAGCCGTTGCGCTATCGACACAACACGGACTCCTGTCGAGTGTATTCGGTTGGCGCGGACGGCGATGACAATGGCGGCGTTATGCGCCGCGAACTTGGTCGAACGACAGAGACGCCTCAAAAGTTCGACGAAGCCGTCTGCTATCCGCAAGTCGTCGACGCCAAGAGCACTACGCGGGCACGGGCAAACCCATAGCCGTCAGCCACTCTCTCAGTTTCTTGATCCTGAGTGCGTTATCCGTGGGCAACATAAGCGGTCGGCCTCGCGCGTCGATGATGATGCCGAGTTGGCTATCGCTTAGGCGGATCGTGCCTTCGCCTTTCTTTCCGGTGAACGCTTGGATGTTCAGCGATTTGCCCTTGCCCGCGCCTACGTCGAAGTTCTTGGCTGGATTGACGACCAACTCCTTCGTCTGTGAACGGTCAAAAGCAACGATCTTAATCTCGCCGACGTTTGCGCTGGCATTCAATCCCGTGCCGGTGACGGTGACGCAAGGTTCGCCTTCTTTGCCCTGTCCGATTGGGGCGATGCAGGTTCCGACTCGCACAATGCAGTCGCGCTCGAAGACCTGCTTGGCTGCCTCATAGAAATGCTCGCTGAGCACGCCGAGGTGCGGCATCATGAAGATCGAGTCGACGGTGAGCATCGTGACGCCTTCGGGCTGATAGGCGTCCATCATCATCAGAGCGGATTGGGCGCGCTTCGGAGCGTGCGAGAGCACACCTCCAGAACCGATGACCATGTCCAGATCGAGCATCTTGATGAGCGTTTGACCGGAAGCGCTTTGGTCGAAGATTTGACCGATATCGCGCTGCTGCTGCGAGCCGGTGAGGCCACGCGCAAGCGACTTGTGGTGGTCGAACGCTAACCGAAGCGCCTCTCTAGCGACCGCATGCTCGATGAGCAAGTCTTCGTAAGTCTGAGGAATCGTTGTGGGCCGGATCATCTTATTTCGAAGCCGATTTCGGACTTCGAACGGATCGATATCGAACGGCAGCCAGCGGACAATGTTCTCGATCCCCGCCTCTTTGAGCACATTGCAGATCGAATAGCTCATGCCCAAATTGGCGGAAACCGTGCGGTTGTACACGCCGCCAAAGACAGAGAACACGTCGGTCGTTGCCCCGCCAATGTCGACACCAAGGATGTTGATGTTCTCCTGGTCGGCATAGGTTTTCATCAGCTTGCCGACCGCATTCGGGGTCGCCATGACTTCTTCGCTGGTCCACTCAAGCAGCTTGCTGTAGCCTGGGGCCTGCTGCATGACGTGCTCGAGGAACATCTCGTGGATTTCGTCTCGTGCCGGGTCGAGGTTTTCGCGGTCAAGCGAAGGGCGGAGGTTGTCGACCTCTTTGAGGGCAATGGAGGTTCCCAATACCTCCTTGACTTCGCTTCGGGCGTCCTTGTTGCCCGCGAAGATGACAGGCAGCTTCATGTCGCCGAACCGTGGCTTCGGATCTGCCCGGTGGATGACCTCGGCCATCTCGACGAGGTGGCTCTTTGTGCCGCCATCTGTGCCCCCGGACATGAGAATGATGTCGGGGCGGAGCTGGCGAAGCCTCTCGACCTTTTGAAATTCCTTTCTGCCGTCATCGACCGCAAGGGTGTCCATGAGAATCGCTCCGGCGCCGAGCGCCGCTCGTTCTGCCGATTCGGCGGACATCGCTTTGACCACTCCTGCGACCATCATTTGGAGTCCGCCACCTGCCGAGCTGGTGGAAACATAGATGTCCGATGCTTCGAGCGGGTCGCTGCGCTGATCGACGGACTTGCCCTCCTTTTGTAGCTTCCAGACTTTGCCGTCTTTCATGAGTTTCCGGCGCCCTGCGGGAAACCCCTCAGGCATAGAGGTCTCAGTCAGCTCTTCGAGCTCCGTCACGGAGTTCAGCACGCCGACAGTCACATCTTCGAACGGCTTTTCGACGGTCGTTGGAGCTTCGCCGCGAGCTACAAGACGATAGTCTCCGTTTGAGCTTTTTTCGATCAGGATGGCCTTCGTTGTCGTTGAGCCACAGTCGGTAGCGACGATGCGCTTGATGTCATCCGGCA
>JAYROD010000246.1:0-2407 GCA_041911835.1 Fimbriimonadaceae bacterium
ATGACATTTCACTCAACCTGTTTGGACAAGCATACACTCCCAATCAACATGCGCTCGCCCTTAGATTTGCTCAATTCGACAACTTCTATTGCTGCGCGGAGGTGTCCTCACAAGGATGGAATTGGACGGTCGGGGGCATGTGCTCTCCTTATGACGAGCGTAACTCGAACTACTCTTACACGCACATATTAGGCCTCATCGACCTACTACCGGTGCGCAATTACGATTACGAAGGGACGAACAACTACTTCCCTGTCGATCGCGTAGGGCTCAACGACGTTGGCGCCCCACCAACCGGTTACATTTGGGATCATGCCAAAAACTATGGAAAGACCGTCCGCAACTTCGGTTGTTACTTAACCGGTCTCGACAATACCTTTGGCATTACGCCTGTCCCCACTTATGGCTATGGAGATAACCAACCGACTAAGAAGACCCTGCTGACCATAACGGATTACAACTATCGTCGTTTCGATTTGAGTTATGCCGACAGCAACGCCTGGGTCGCCTACAATTGTCCTGCACCGGTCCAACTTCAGCACTTCGGAGCGTTTGGATCGAGGAGCCGATTCGAAGAGTGGAATCGTGAATTCCAGCAGTGCGTCCAGCTAGGCAAGCTGCCACAATTGACCATCTTGAGAATGCCGAGAGATCACACGGTCGGCACTAAAACCGGATACTCCGCTGCTGGAGCGATGATCGCCGATAACGATTACGCCTTGGGTGAAGTCGTCGACGCGGTCAGCCACAGCCCGTTCTGGCTTTCGACGGCCATCATCGTCGTCGAGGATGACGCGCAGTTTGGGGGAGACCACGTCGATTGCCATCGATCCTTCGCCCAGGTGATTTCCGCGTACACGATTCCGAACACGTTGGACAGCACGTTCTACAACACCGCGAGCGCTCTTAGAACGATCGAACTGCTGTTGCGCTTGCCGCCTATGGGCCAATATGATGCGATTGCAGAGCCGATGCATGTTTTCGCCACCACTCCGGTGAACGCGGCGCCTTACGACGCCATTCTCCCTGCGCAGAGCATCATCAGCCAGGTCAACGGATCGAACGACTATCGTGCCTCCGACAGCAACAGGCTATTTAGCAATTTCCAGGAAGAAAGCGCTCCCGACTTGGAGATGAATGACATTCTTTGGGGCGCCATGAAAGGATCAAAGGCTCGAAAGCCTCAGGCCCTGCTCATGTCCCTCAGGCAAGCGGCTTCCATTCCCAAGGACGCGGACGACTAGCTCATTTGTCCCGATCCGTGAAATCCGACCCATCGCTTCCCGGCTCACCCTTTCCCAATCGCGGGTCTGGGATGACCCTGAGCGGCTGAGAAACGTTCACACCATCGACGATAAGCTTCACCGAATAAGTACCTGGTGGCACAACTCCGGTCACGTCCGCCCTCAGGTCCCAAACATATCGATGGGAGCCTCTTCCGGTTTCGAGTTTCAAGGGAGGTTTAACCCAGATAGGTGCGATGGTCAACTTCGATATGTCCGGCGGTATCACTGGATCAGCGCTCGAAATTTTGCGGATGACCTTGCCTTGGTCGTCGATGATCTGCAAATCGACGGTCTTGGCATCGTTGGCAAGGAAATAGTCGATCACCGCGCCGTTTGGCGGATTCTCAGCTCTCGGCTCCTCGAGCGGCAGAGGCGTTCCATCGTCGAAGCCGGGACCGCGCACGAACAAAATCGCCGGTTCCGGCTTGAGCAGGGTAGCAGCGGCGCTGAGCATCGACGCCGACGCCTGGCGAAGCGGAGAAATGTTGTCCAGAATCCAGAATGCCCGGCCATGCGTACCGACCACAAGGTCTGAGCCCTCGATGACGAGGTCGCGCACGGACGCCGGCGGCAAGTTCAACGTCAGCGGCTGCCAATGGTCCCCGTCATCGAACGAGACGAAGACAGAACGCTCGGTTCCTGCAAATAGAAGCCCTTTGCGCACCGAATCTTCCCGAACGACATTTACATGCTGGTCACCTGGCAAACCGTCGACGATGAGATCCCAGTGCTTCCCTTTATCCCGAGTTCGATAGACATACGGCTTATTGTCGTCGAGTCGATGGCGGTCGATCGCCGCAAATGCCGAGTCTGCGTCAAAGTGCGATGCGTCAATCACACCGACCTTGCTCCAAGGCTCAAGTTGGCTGGGAGTGACATTGGACCAATGGCGCCCTTCGTCCTGGGTGAGCCAAATCAAGCCGTCGTCGGTCCCCGCCCATATCATCCCGCGCTTTCGGGGCGACGGGGCGATCCAATAGACGACACCGCGTCGTGCATTCCCTTGGTTGTCGGCTATGGTGGGTTCATCCAAATTGGGAGGCACCGTGTTCGTGTCGCGACTCAGGTCTGGACTTATGACTTTCCAGCTGTTGCCGCCATCCCCGGAGCGGAAAATGATC
>JAYROD010000247.1:0-21141 GCA_041911835.1 Fimbriimonadaceae bacterium
CCCCAAGATCCAGCGCATGGGTTCCGAGCCAAACGGCGTGTGATGCGATTCGGCTCAGTTCGGCGAGAATGACCCGAAGGTATTGACCTCGTTTAGGAATCTCGCACCCCAAAAGCTTTTCAACAGCCAAGGCATGGGCAAGGTTGTTGCCATTGGCATTGAGGTAGTCCATGCGATCGGTCATCACGACGCATTTGTGGTACTGCTGGTACTCCGCTTCTTTCTCCATGCCCGTGTGGAGGTAGCCGATTTCGCACTTGCAGCCGATGATGTTTTCCCCATCGAGTTCGCAGATCACCCGAAGCACCCCGTGCGTCGAGGGGTGTTGTGGCCCCATGTTGACGATCATCGTGTGCTCGCCGGTCCGCTGGAAGACCGTTTCAGTGCTGGGCATGAAAGTGTGCTGGCTCATGGACGCTCAAAGAGTGAGATTACCGCTTCTGAGGAGCTCCGGTTGCGGATATCGGTAGCACGCGAGAGATGAAGTATCGTTGCCGAATGCATCGACGCTTTCGATTTCTCGCCATGGCAGCGGCAGCGACATTTGGATTGGGGGTGTTGGCGTTGGCCTCCCAGAGGCAAAAGTGGCCCCCGAATCGGTTCGATATCGAGGACTTGCCCAGCGGATTTGGCTATCTGAGCGAAGAAAACGTCTTGCTAGGCTACGTCGTCGCCGGGGATTGGGAGGCCGCCCGTCGGCATTCTTGGAACCTTTGGGCCGCGATGACCTCGCCGTCGAAGTCGATCTGGGACGGCCAGGTGCTTCCCATTTGGGCGACCTGGTACTCGTCCGACGAGGTCTACCAGGCTGGGCCTCATCCTCCCAAAGACCGCCGACCAATGATGTACCTGAGCAGGCCGTCGCAGGTCCTGCTGAAGAACCCAGAAGGCAAGAGCCCGTCGGCCTCTGTGTTCGCGTTCGTGAAATACAACCGCGCAACCGCCGAATTCGTCTGGAAGAACGGCTACCACTTACAGAAGACGCTCGATGATCTTCAGAGCAAATACGACAGGGCAAAAACACCGACGGATGAGCGGTCGATCAAGCCGTTCCCTCGAGAGTCTATCGCAACCAAGCCGGTATTTTGGCTGGTGAAGAACTCCAAGAGCCCCCAAACTCAGCATGGCCTGACCGTATTGCCTTACTGGGACCCCGCTTATCCGCCACCTGCCGGAGGAGCGACCCCGGATCATCGAACATGGACGAAATGCGTTGCCATCGACCCCGATAAGCGCTACCCCGAAGGGTCGAAACAGCAGGTGACTCTCAATGGAAAGACGGTTACCGCCGAGGTTGTCTATCTCGATCGCTTCTTCTCGATTCCGCTTCGAGACGAGGTCGAAGTGGCATCGGTCAAGCTCATGGCCGCTTCGCTGTCGAGCGCGGGCGGGGAGCAGGAACGGATGGTCACCGATCCGGGAAACACGCCTGAGATCGGTGACTCGATCATCTTGCTCGCCATGCATGTCACCACGAAGGAGATCGACAACTGGACGTTCCAAACGTATTGGTGGCTTCCGCGCCCCAATGTTGCCCCTTTCGGCGCCGATCGGCCAGCATCGGTCAAGGGGGTGTGGCGCAACTATGTAATGTGTAACGCCTGGAGCATGGAGTCGCCTCGAATGGAAGACGGCGGATATCACATTTGCTTCAATCCGTATCTGGAGACGGACCTCGGTCCCACAAAGCCATACACGCAGGATGGGAAGTCGTATCCGGCTGACCCGATGGCCGGCACGCGGAGCAACTGCATGAACTGCCACAACAGGGCGGGCTATCCCGCATTCAGCTCAGTTCCTGGCTCAGCAAATATGGGCCAAGTAGCGAATGATGGCTATCGGCCTCCAAATGACCCCTACTTCTCGAAAATGACGAAGACGGAGTTCCTATGGTCGATTCCGTTACACGCCATTCCGCCGCCAAAAAGGAAGTAGAGCAGATTAGTGGTTACTTGATGTCCGGCTTTGGCGCAGTGGCCGGACCGCCGGCGGTGTCGCCGCGTTCCGACGATGCCGCGGCCTTCGGCGGGTGGTCCTTTCCAGTGACTGTCTCTTCTTTGCTGCAACCCAGCAACGAAATCGCGACGGCGATCACAAGCATCAGGCGGATGCCCGTCATTCTTCCACCGTAGGTGCGAACCATTTGCCGTAGCCGCAGCCGAGCACGAAATCTTGCTGCTCGACCCAGAACCCAGTGAGGTTGCCGTTATTGTTCAGTGCGGACCAGGGCGAGCGATAGCTTGCGCTGCGAACCCATTTGGCGTGGCCATCTCCATAGCCCATATTGAAGCCGCCTGCGTAGACGCGGTAGTCCCAGCTGAAGACCGACTCGAAGAACACACCTACATCGGACACGCACTGGTCCCCACTTTTCTGGAACCTAAACGGATTGGGATACGCCGCCGTGAAACCGTTGAGGAACCCGTAGTTCTTGATGATGATCAAGGGATAGGCGAACGCGAACCCTGGCGTTTTGGCCTTTCCCGAACCCGGGAAGAAAGTGATCACGCTGGCAGGATTCGCGGTCGCGCTAGACGGCCACGCATTGAGGTAGCTGTTCAGATGATAGGATTGAGCGAACCCGCTAGGATTTGGCGTGTTCTGGGGCTGGTTGTAGTCCATCGATGCTGCTGGAGCCGTCCAAATCTGCCAGTTCTTGACGTAGGGTTGGAGCGAATTCGTGTACATCGCCTGCCGGAGCGCTGGGTTCGGAAGATTAAGGCGATCCCAAGGCGTGACAAAAAGCGAAACGCCGAAATTGCCGGGAACGGTTAACGGATAAAGGTCGTCGTAGTCCGCGGCATAGATAAAGAGGCTGGTGTTGATCTGCTTGATATTGCTCAAGTCAGAAGCCTTCTTCGCGGCTTCTTTTGCCTGAGCGAACACGGGGAAAAGGATTGCCGCCAGAATCGCGATGATCGCAATCACGACGAGCAGTTCGATCAACGTAAAAGCCTTAGCGAGACGCATCCTCAGTCCTCACAAACGGTAGCCAGCTTATCGTATGACGGATCGACCAAGCGCAAGGTTCTCAACGGCCGCTGACGCCCTCGGAGCCCGTTTTGCCCTCAAAACTTTCGCCCGCGTGCGGCATCGAGATGTCTTCGACCGAAGGACCAAAGGTACCTTGGTCGAATAAGACCTCATCTCCGCCAAGCGGATACTCCTTTCGCAAGGGGAAGCCCACCCAATCGTCCGGCAGAAGGAATCTCTGAGTCTGCTCGTTGCCTTCGAACACGACGCCGAACAGGTCATTGACCTCCCTCTCGGGATACTCAGCTCCGAGATAAACATGCTTCAGCGTCGGCACTTTGTCCCCATCGTTCGCGCCAACCTTGAGGAAGATCCTTGCATTGCGCTTCAGGGACATCAGGTTATAGACCACTTCGAATCGTTCGGCGAAATCTCGTTCGTGAGCCCAGGTCGAATAGTCAACCCCGAGACATTCGCTGAAGTAGATGTACTCCAATTCAGGGTCCTCCTTCAGAAACAGGGCGACGTTAGGAAGCGCGGCACGCTCAACGCAGACGTAAGTTTCTCCAAAGGTCTGCCTCACCTTGAGGATAGAGCTGCCAAATCGCTCTCGGAGCTTACCGATCTCAAGCTGATGTCGTTCTTGAGTGGCGCGCTCCATTTACTCGCCGCCTCCGACTGCGGCCGCAGCCGGCAATCTGATCGGTTCAGGAGCTTGCGCCACGAAGCCGTCGGGCTGCTGGAGTCCCAACTTGGCTTCTTCCAGTGCGGTCGACTCGTCCCAGTCGGTCGCTTTGACGCGAATCGCGTAGGCGTATCCCAGGACCCAGGTTGCCATGTACGTCATGACCTCGATGAAGCTGAAGACTTGGTATTCCGTGGACCCGTTCTTGAATACCGTGAGCCAGCTCCAAAGGAACACCACTTCGATGTCGAACAGGATAAAGAGCATCGCGACCAAATAGAACTTGATCGGAAACCGCTCGCGGGCTGAACCGATGGGCTCCACTCCACATTCATATGCGGAGGCTTTGTAAGGCGTGGATTTCTTTGGGCCAAGCACCCAACTAAGTGTCACCATCGCCGCGCAAAGCAACGCTGCGACCGCCACCAAAATGAGGATCGGCACCAATTCGGCGTTCACGGTGGGATGTTACCTTCTGGGGAGCCGAAGTCTTCCAGGGCAGTAAACTCGCATGCGTGCCCTTCGAATCCAGCCTCGCAGACCTCAAGGCTAACCGCAATCTCCAGTCGGAGCAGGCCACCGGCTTGATGGGGTTCTTGGTAGGGGGGCAGGCGCCTGACGCCTTCATCGCGGATACGCTCATAGCCATAAATGCCAAGGGGGTCACCGGTGTCGAACTGGCGGCGTTCGCCGGCGTATTGCGCTCCCACGCCCTTTCGATTCCCCACACCGAGCCTCGGTTGGTTGACACATGCGGAACCGGTGGCGGGAGACCTAGCTTCAACCTCTCCACTGCGGCGGCGATTATCGCTGCAGCAGCCGGGGCAAAAGTCGCCAAGCACGGCAACCGAGGGGTGACCAGCAGATGTGGGAGTGCCGACGTGCTAGAGGCTCTCGGCGTCCGCCTCACCGAGGACCCCGAGGCGCTCATCCACGTATTGGATTCGGTTGGGATGGTCTTCCTTTTCGCCCAGCACCACCACCCGGCTATGAGAAATGTCGGAGCCGTTCGGAAGGCCCTCGGTGTCCGCACCGTTTTTAACTTGCTGGGTCCCCTTGCCAATCCGGCTGGAGCCAAAAGGCAACTGATCGGAGTCTATGATCGGAAGTTCCTGG
The DNA here is from genome assembly GCA_041911835.1 of Fimbriimonadaceae bacterium. Lineage (GTDB taxonomy): Bacteria > Armatimonadota > Fimbriimonadia > Fimbriimonadales > Fimbriimonadaceae > JAYROD01. The sequence continues at coordinate 4,775 of JAYROD010000247.1, forward strand.
AGCCCGTCTCCGAGGCGCTGAGTATTCTCGGCGTTGAAAAGGCGCTCGTAGTCCATGGGCATGACGGCATGGACGAAATTTCCCCTTGCACCAAAACTTACTATCGGCTCGTCGACGGAGGGACAATCGTGGATGGAGAGTTCGATTCGCCTGATGTGCCGGACTCTGCGTTGACCCCTGCAGAGACCATCGCTGGCAACGCCGAGATATTGCGAGAAGCGATTCGGGATCCCCATTCCCTTAGGGCGAAAGCTGTGCTACCCAACGCCGCCGCAACGCTCTGGATCTCCGGTCTCGTCGAGAGCCATCGAGAAGGGATCGAGGTCGCTTTGGATGCGATAGCCTCGGGACGAGCGTATCGCAAGCTCGAACACCTCATCGAGGAGACGCAGGCAATTTGACGGTACTCGACCAGATCTGGAATTCCAAGCGAGCGGAGGTCGCCCAGCTCAGGGCAGGTACGGTCGCTCAGGATTGGCGTGCTCAGGCCCTCGATCAGCCGCCTCCGATCGGGTTCAAGAGCGCTCTCGAGCGAAGCGCCCATCCCGTTGCCTTGATCGCCGAGGTCAAGAGGGCCAGTCCGGTGAAGGGCCTCATTCGCGACCCGTTCGATCCAGTAGCAATCGCCATTGCTTATTGGGAAGCTGGAGCCGACTGTCTAAGTGTCTTAACTGATGTCGAATTCTTCCAAGGTTCACCAGAATTTCTTGGTCAATGCAGGTCGGCAACCTCGATGCCGACCCTACGAAAGGATTTCATTCTCGATGAAGTTCAGGTGTTCCAATCAAGAGCGCTGGGAGCAGACGCGATCCTGCTCATCGTCAACGGACTCTCACGTTCACAACTCGCCGATCTTATGGGTCTCGCCACTGAGCTGGGTATGGACGCCTTGGTCGAAGTCAATTCAGCGGAAGAGGCTGGACTTGCGATCGAACTGGGAGCAACCCTCATTGGAGTTAATAATCGAGACCTCGAAACGTTCGAAACCCGTTTGGATACGTCACTAAAGGTCATTCCTCTTCTGACCGGCCATGCGGTGGCGGTTAGCGAAAGCGCAATTCGTACTCATGACGACGTGCAAACCGTCGGAAACGCAGGAGCGCGGGCAGTTTTGATTGGGACGACGTTTTGCTTGTCGGAGGACATCAGATCGAAAGTACTCGAGGTGATGGGTTGGTGACGAGGGTAAAGATTTGTGGATTGACCCGGCTCACGGATGTCGAAGCGGCCGAAGAACTCGGCGCGGACGCCCTAGGCTTTGTACTCGAACCCTCCAGCCCAAGGTGCATCACCAGCTTCGACGAACTGCGGATTCTGGCTCATTCGACCGGCCCGTACTGCACGGCAGTCGCCGTTTTCGGCGTCATGCCGGCAGTCTTGAGCGAGGAAATTGGCGTGCAGGCCGTCCAAGCGTTGGCCTTCAGCCACACGATGCCACCGTATATAAAGGTCCGGGCCGTACGGGTTGGTGAGACGTCTCACGAAGTACCGCTTGCTGCACTGGACCCAGAAGACAGCGCAATCGTGCTCGATGCCCATGACTCGAAGTCCCTCGGCGGCACGGGAAAACGGATCGATTGGGACCTGGCAAAGGCCGTCGTGCAGGCTTCCCCGAAACCAGTCATCCTTGCCGGTGGCTTGACCCCCGACAACGTGGCGGAAGCGATCCGGACCGTGCGACCCTACGCCGTTGACGTCAGCAGCGGGGTGGAATCGTCGCCGGGCATCAAAGATCCGATCAAGATTCGGGACTTCATCCAAGCTGTCCGCGAAGCTCTCTGAGGCAAAAAAACGCGGGAACGCTGAAAGGAGAGCAAAGAACGTTCCCGCTAATATCTGTTGTCCAAGCCTTAGCTCTTCTTTTGCTACGTAGCTCTACGAGGCCACACTGCGAGAGCTTTGGACATTGGAAACGAAAGTATAGACGCAGTACCCGCAAACTTTGCAGGGATTTTCTTGTTCTTTGGCAAGCATTTTGCAGATTTCCTCAAGTCTCCACCACCTTTTCCAGAAGTTTTACACACAGAGCTAAGGGCGTGGAGCGAGCTTCCGGCAAACCTATCCCGCTGGTATACTCGCACGGCATCAACCAGGAGGGCTCACGCCTTTGGCTGCAGCTATCGAAACCGTCAATCTAACCAAATCGTACAAGTCCCGAAGCGGAGGCAAGATCAATGTCGTCGACAATCTGAACCTCCATGTCGAAGAGGGGGAAATCTTCGGCTTCCTCGGCCCGAATGGCGCCGGCAAGACCACGACGATCAAGATGCTCCTTGGAATCATCTATCCGTCCGAAGGCACAGCCAGCGTCCTCGGTGAGGAAATCGGCGATATGAACATCCACCGGATGATCAGCTATTTGCCGGAAAAGCCCTACTATTACGAGCACATGACCGGCATGGAGCTGTTAAAGTTCTATGCTTCCCTTTTTGGCATCAACGACACGGAAAAGTGCCAGCGGTTGCTGGAGAAGGTGAACTTAGCTGGGGACATGAACAAGACGATTTCGCAGTATTCGAAGGGCATGCAGCAGCGAATTGGCCTCGCCCAGAGCCTTCTGAACGATCCGAAGCTCCTGTTCCTCGACGAGCCGACCGGCGGCCTCGACCCGATCGCCCACATCGAAATTCGTGACCTCATCCTGCAATTCCGAGAAGAGGGCAAGACGTGCTTCATCTCCAGCCATGAGCTCAGCGACGTCGAACGAATTTGCGATCGAGTCGCGATCATCAACAAGGGGCGGATCGAGGCGCAGGGGCGCCTGGAAGATCTCCTCAAGGGCGGTCGAATCGAAATCACAGCCACCGAAGTGCCGGAAGAACTCAGTTCCAAATTCAAAGGCGGCGACACGATCGTCTCGTTCAAATCTGGGCGACTCATCGTCGATATGCCGGACAACCAGGACCCGAACGCCATACTCGATGCGCTGCGCAGCGCGAAGGCGCAGATCGTGAGCGTCATCCCGAGGAGAAAACGCCTCGAAGACCTCTTCGTTGAGACCATCCAGGATAAGCCCAAGATTGAGGCTGCTGCCGCTGCGGAGGGATCGAAGTGAAGCAGATCATGGCGATCGCTCGAACGACCGTCGGCGAAGCGGTCAGGCGAAAGGTTCTCCTTGTCATTCTCTTGATTGGCCTGCTCTTCCTGGCGATCGCTCCAGGACTTGGGGCTCTGACTGCCCGTCAAGAGACGACGGTTCTCCGCGGAATGACCCTTGGCATCATCCAGCTCACGAGTGCGGTCATCGCCATCGTCCTCACCGTGTATCTCATTCCAAACGAGATCGAGCGCCGGACCATTTACACGATTCTTTGCAAGCCCGTCCAACGGTGGCAGTTCTTGCTGGGTAAGTACCTCGGCGCCATCATGGCGCTTGGGCTGATGATGGCGCTGATGACGTCGTTGCTGATCCTTGTCTTCCTGCTCATGCAGAAGGCAGGGAGCGTCGACCAACTGCTCATTCTTGCCAAAGCGCCGCTCATGTACTTCGTCCAGATGAGTCTTTTGGCCGCCGTCGCGATCTTCTTTTCAACGTTCGTCTCACCCCTAGTGAACTTCTTTTTAGCAGGCGGCGTGTACTTAGTTGGCTCACTGTTCAACCCGTTCTTCGAGACCATCGCGAACAGTCCGAACACGCAGCCGCTGCTGAAGGGAGCAATGACGGTGCTCAATACCGTCTTGCCGAACTTTGCAACCTATAACATCCAAAACCCAATCGTCAATCCGGGACAGCAAATCCAAAATGAGCAGCTTTACTACCTCAATGCAGCCATTTACGGACTGTTCTACATTGGGATTCTGCTCGTCGGTGGAATCCTTATCTTCGATCGGCGTGAGGTCTAAGGCTTGAAAAGAACCTCTTCCACCCTGCTCGCCATCCTTGTTCTCTGCCTCGTTGGGCAGGGCGTCCTGCAGCGCACCTTCCTCTTCCCGAACTGGTCGAAAAATTACAGTTCTAAGCAAAAGGGTGTCGCTTCTGACCTATCACCCGACCAATTGTTGGTCGCCTTGGCCGGATTTCGAGAAATGATCGCCGGCATTCTTTGGGTCAAAGCCGACTCCTTCTTCGACCAGGGCAACTATGACGCGATCCTGCCGATTATTCGCTTGGTGACATGGCTGGATCCGAAGCAGATCGACGTCTATGCGACCGGGATGTGGCATATCGGCTACAACTTCACCGACGAGGAGCAACGCTCCGACCGCCGGTACATTCCCTCCGCGCTTGCACTCGGCAAGGAAGGTGCCGAACGTAATCCGGAAACCTACGAAATGTATTTCGAGACTGGATGGATGTGGTTCCACAAGATCCAGGATTTCCAAGAGAAAGCCGTCAGTTGGCTTGAGAAGGCCGCGACGCATGCCGATATGCTGCCTGCGCGCCGCAATATTCTCGGCATGGCCTATCAAAAGTCCGGCCAGATCGAGAAAGGGCTCGACATGTATCTCACTCTTCTTGACGCAGCGCAGAAGCGACTCGACGAAGACCAGGTTTACGGCAACATGCAGAACCGCGACACGATCGAGAATAACGTCGATACGATGCTCGTCCGCATGGTGCAGCGCGGTTATCTCGCCGAAAAGGGCGGCTACTACAATCAAGGCGACTATGACACGCGACCCCCATTCGATGTAGGATTCAGTGCCCAGGTGAGTGTTGAAGATCCGAGCGTCTTGCGAGTCCAGGGGACTTGGAACGTCTTGCCGGTCGGCACGCGCATTCGGTTCATCCTGCGCGACAAGGATTATCCCGGAGCCGTGCCGGGAGGCATGGATTGGGACGGCAACAACGACATCAATCTCGACCCGCCCAAGGATAAAACCTTCTTGCAAGACGAGCTCTTCGTCAAGAACAAACGATTCAACAAGCGCATCGACATGAGCAAGGATCCGACGATGTATCCGTTCTCAAACAAGAACCAAGGCTACGTCATCGAGTTCTATTACGATCCGCGAAATGCTCCGCCTCACATCCAGGACAAATTCGGATGGAACGGCGAAGGCATGACAGACAAGAACTATATGAACGATAAGATCCGGCCCGGTCGACGAGTGCTTTTCGCGACCCTCGAGATCACGCGCGACATGATCAAGCGACGCGGCGAATGGACGGACAAGGTCCCGATCATCCGAACCCCCAACTATGTCGTAGAGACGAAAACGAGGGGCGAGGAAGACATTATCCAGGTTCCCAATCTTCGAGCTCCGGGCGCCGGAAAGTAGCCTCGAATTTGGGACGGAACAATCTAGGGCGCCGGTCGCGGCAGGGTGCTAAAATCAAGGCAGCCCGCCGGGAACTGCGCGGCAGCAGGCCGGTGAATCCCGCCAGGACCGGAAGGTAGCAACGGTAAATCGAACCTCTGTGCGACGCACCATTCCCGGCGCCCTTGGAGATCTCAGCACTTGTCCTATCTGGTCCTTTATAGAAAATACAGAAGCCAAACTTTCTCGGACCTCGTTGGACAAAGCCACGTGGTTCGAACGCTTCAAAATGCCCTAAAGACAGACAAGGTGGCCCACTCGTACCTTTTCACCGGCCCACGCGGAACAGGGAAAACGTCGACGGCCCGCCTCTTAGCCAAGGCGTTGAACTGCGAGAAAGGGCCGGCGGCCGAGCCGTGCAACGAATGCGAGACCTGCCTCGCGATAACGGCGAACACCTGCGTGGATGTCGTCGAGATGGATGCCGCCAGTGAATCAGGCGTCGAAAACGTTCGGGACCATATCGTGCAGGTCACCGAGTACCGCCCGATGTATTGTCGATATAAGGTCTTCATCATCGATGAAGTCCACGATCTCTCTCCAAAAGCGTTCGACGCCCTGCTCAAGACGATCGAGGAGCCCCCGCCTCATGTCGTGTTCATTTTGGCAACAACGGAATTCAGCAAAGTTCCCCCGACGATCCGTGCACGTTGCCAGAAGCTCGAATTCCACCTGGGATCGATCGGCGATCTCACCTCTCGGTTGAGCCACGTGGCAAAGTCTGAAGGCTTTGAGATTCAGCCCGCGGCACTCAACGCCATCGCTCGCTTGGCGGACGGTGGGTTTCGCGACGCTCTCACCTTGCTCGAACAGGCCATGCTCACGACGGATGGCGATTTGACGCTCCAGAATGTTTATGACCACCTCGGCCTGCTCGTCGACGAAACCGTCGATGAACTGCTTTTTGCGATGAAAGAAGGACGGCCCGAGACCATCCTGACAACCCTCGATGACGTGTTTCGCTCAGCGCGTGATCCCCGCATGGTCATCGAGTCCGTCATGCTGCGCCTTGCCAACCTCACACGCGCTTTGCACGGTGTCTCTATCGGAGAGAGTCCGGACGCCGGTGTCGAAGCGAGCGCGCATGACGTCGCGGCGCGACTGGGGATGGACGAAATCGTACGGCTGCGGGCTGAAATCGCCAAGATGCATTTGGCGATCCGGGACATAACGCTTCCTCGACTTTGGCTCGAAGCTTCTATGATCGCTCTTGCCGAACCGAAGAAGGCTTCGGCGGCGCAATCGAAGGCAACGGTCCAGGCACGCCCCGCGCCCGAGAAAGCGCTCCAATCGGCACCGCCGACGCCGGCAGTCAATGGGCAGACCGAATCCGCGACTCCCGAGCTTCAGGAAGCCCAGGCAATTTGGAATCGGGTCGTCAGCGAACTTTCGGCGAATTCGAACCTAGTCAGAATAAAGTTGGCTCAAACCACGCTCGAGCACTTCGAAGGCGGCAAGGCATCCGTCGTTTTCGCGAGAGAATCGGAACTCGACTGGCTGGCGAATAGCCCCAATCGGCGCAAGCTCGTTGCCGAGAAATTGGCTGAAATCGTCCAGGGTCCCGCATGGGAGATTACGTACGGTGTCAAGAAAGGGGCGGCAACTAAAGAAGTTGAGTCTGCGACGGTAGAATTGCCTGCGGAGGGCGAGAAGCTCGTGGACTTGGCACAAGAGGTCTTCAAGAATGTTTAGAGAAGGACAGAACGAACTATGAAGCTCCCTAAGGGATTTGGTGGACAGGGCTACGGTGGCATGCTCAAGCAGGCGCAGGATGCGATGGCTCGAGCGCAGACTCTTGAGGCCGAATTGGCGAACGAGCGGATCGTAAGCGATAAGGGCCCTGTCAAGGCAGTCATGAACGGGACTGGCCAGTTGGTCTCGATAAAGATCGATCCTTCGGTGGTTGATCCAGAAGACGTTGAAGCTCTTGAAGACCTGATTACAAGCGCTGTTCGCGACGGCTTTGAGCGTGCGACCGAGCTTCGCAACGAAAAGGTCAGCCAAATCATGCCCAACATCCCTGGGCTATAACGGCAGATGCTCTTTGCGAAGCCATTGGCGCACCTCATCGCCGAACTCGAAAAGCTCCCTGGGATAGGCCCGAAATCGGCCCAACGCTTGGCATTCCATGTCTTGCGATTGCCGGTGGACGACGTTCGACGGTTGTCCGAGTCGCTCAGTGAAGCAAGGGAGAAGCTTCGATTCTGCGAAGTCTGTCAGAACGTCAGCGAGGCAGAGGTCTGCGAAATCTGCTCGGATCCACGCCGCGACACCCACGTTATTTGCGTCGTCGCCGAACCCAGAGACATCGCGGCGGTCGAGCGCATTAATCAATTCAAGGGCCGTTATCACGTCCTCCACGGCCTGTTAAGTCCGATGGATGGCATCGGTCCCGAGCAGCTCAAAATCCGTGAGCTCATTTTGCGGTTGAGAGAAGGCGTGGACGAGGTGATCTTGGCCACAAATCCCACGGTCGAAGGCGACACCACGGCCCTCTACCTGGCGAAGCTCATCAAGCCCCTCGACATTAAGGTCACGCAGCTCGCGCACGGCATGCCGGTTGGGGGAGAACTCGACTATGCCGATTCGGCCACATTGCTCAGCGCGCTCGAATATCGGAGAGAGATGTAGTGCGGATCCTTGTCGTCGGATCAGGCGGTCGTGAACACGCTCTCGCCTGGAAATTGTCACAAGAAGCAACGGTGTTCGCGACCCCGGGGAACCCCGGAATCGCTGATCTCTGCGAGACCTTCAACGTTCAACCGAACGATGCTGTGGGGCTTTCCGCGCTCGCCACACGGATCGGTGTCGATTTGATCGTGATTGGCCCAGAAGATCCACTTATCGCAGGGGTTGCCGATCATCTTGCAAAAGACGGCCACTCTGTTTTCGGACCAACGCGAGACGGCGCTCGGCTTGAGGGCTCCAAGGCCTTCGCCAAAGAACGAATGTCAGAAGCTGGAGTTCCGACGGCTCCGTATCAGTCGTTTGTCGATCCGATGGCGGCGTTGGAGTATGCGAGCTCTCGTTTCTCCGAGGGCAAACAGGTCGCTGTGAAGGCCAGTGGCGCCGCGCTGGGGAAGGGGGTTGTCGTTTGCGCCGAACCTTCGCAAGCCCAAGACGCCATCGGCATGATGATGGTGGACCGCGCGCTCGGCCCCGCGGGAGAAACGGTCGTCATCGAGGACCGCTTGATAGGAAAAGAATTCAGCTTGATTGCGTTAGTCAGTGGACCAGATTTCTGGTGTCTTCCTCCAGTCCAGGACTACAAACGCATCCATGACGGCGATAGCGGACCGAACACAGGCGGCATGGGAAGCTATAGCCCGGTTCAGTGGATTTCCCAGAACGTGCTCCGCCAAGCTGAAAACGACGTGATCGCTCCCATGGTAAGACTCCTTGCCGAAAAGAAGATCGACTTTCGTGGCGCGCTGTTTGCCGGCCTCATGGTTCAGGGCGACCAGCCATACTGTCTCGAGTACAACGTCCGCTTTGGGGACCCAGAAACTCAGACTCTCGTTCGGCGCCTCGGCTCCGGTTTTGCTGAATCCCTTCGGAGTGCAGCATCTGGCCAGAAGATTCACCCGCCGGAGGTCAACGACGAGGCGGCGGTCACCGTCGTAATGGCGAGCGCAGGTTACCCGGGCCAAGTCAAGAAAGGAATTCCGATTTCCATATCTCCGATGCCGGATGGAGTGGTTGCTTTTCACGCCGGCACAACCACGGATGATGACATTCTGAGCACAAGCGGCGGCCGTGTCTTGGCGCTGTCCGCATCGGCGCCGACAATAGAGCAGGCACGATATCTGGCCTATCAAGGCGTCGAACGCGTTCGCTTTGAAGGAATGCAGTATCGAAAGGACATTGGCAAATAGATTGCTGACAGCTAACCGTTAACGGTTCTCGTATGCTTCACACAATCTGCGGCTCTTTGCAAGAATCATTTGGGAAAACGAATTTCCCATCGCGGAACTTGTTTGAGGTCTTCATTACGACGAAACTATGTGGGCCCAGCCTGTTTATTTGACTCCCTTTCGATATTCCTCGATGAGCGTTCTCTGCTCGTCGCCAAGGGATTGAAGCGATGCTTTCCAACCCTGTTCGTATGGTTTAAGGGTCTCGACGAGCACTTCCGTAATTGCGAGATCACGGTACCACTTGTGGTTCGCGGGAATGACATACCAAGGAGCTTGAGCCGAATTGCATTTTTCTAGGGCATCTTCGTAGGCATCCTGATACTCATCCCAAAGCTCTCGCTCCTTCCAATCTCCCACCGAAAGCTTGAACGACTTTTCAGGATCTTCTTCTCTAGCCAGTAGACGCTTCTCTTGCTCATCTTTGCTGATTACTAGGCAGAACTTCACGATGATCGTGTCAGCCGAAGATAGGAGAGATTCAAAGTGATTGATCTGGTCGTAGCGCTTGCTCCAGATTTCCTTCGGTACAAGTTTGTGGACTCGGACTACGAGCACATCCTCGTAGTGCGATCGATTGAAGATGGAGATGTTGCCTTTCTCCGGCGCCTTTGAGTGAATCCTCCACAAAAAGTCGTGGCCGATTTCCTCTGGAGTCGGTACCTTGAAGGGCCACACTTTGAGGGATTGGGCATTCGAGTGCATAAGAAGGTGGCGGATCGAGCCATCTTTGCCACTCGTATCCATTCCCTGGAGCACGATCAGGAGCGAATGCTTTCCTGCGGCAAAGAGGAGTTCCAAGAGGTTGTCGAGCTGCTGACCGAGTTCATCGGCCATCGCCAGGCCCGTTTCTTTGTTCAGCCCTCCGTCGACCGAAGGATCTACCTTGTCGAGATGTGGCTTAGACCCTACCGCGAGCGCCTTCGAGTACTTCATGCCCTGATTCTGGCTGATTTAGGGCAAGACCCCGACCTTGAGGCAGGAACTTAACTTGCCTCCGCGATACACCCGCTGCTCCACCTTTTGGAACGCCTCGGGACCGCATGCATTGATGTTGGTGAAGGTCTGAGGGTTTCTATCGACGAGCGGGAACCAAGAGCTTTGCACCTGGATGAGTATCCTGTGCTCTTTCTTGAATCGGTGACAAATCGATTGAAGATCAAATCCCAGCCGCGTGGGCTCTCCGGGGATCAGGGGCTTCGGCTTCGCCGGATCGTTTCGATATTTCGCCCGCATGATCTCAGCCCGTACGAGCATCTGAAAACCCGGCTGCGGGTCGTCGGCTGGGAATTCGTCGATCAGTTTTACAATGAAATCGCTGTCCGTCCCCGTGCTGCTGACCCATAGGTCCGCTGTGATCGGGCCAGCCAGAGTAAGGTCAGAATCGAGCGGCGGACCCTTGTAGGTGAGCAGATCGTTTCGTCCATCGAGGAAGCTCTGATCTTCGATCATATAGGAGGCGCGCATGAAAGTTGGCGGATTCTTGGTGTAAGGCACGGGGTTCGCCGGATCGCTGACGTATTCGTCGAAAGACTGCGCTTCGGGCTTCGACCAGCTCACCTTGGCGCCGGCATCGAGGAACAGGGTCTGCTGCCTAAGCTGTTTCGGCGGCCATTGGTCGAACGTGCGCCATTGGTTCGCGCCAGTTTCGAAAACCGTCGCCCGAGCTGGGTTCGGCCACGGCTTATCCTTAAGATAGTGCTCAAAAAATGGCAGTTCAATTTTCTCTTCGAACCACCTTCCTGTCGGCATCCCGAAGTTGATCGAACCTAGGCGGTCTCCGATGCCTCCCCAACCACCGTGAGACCACGGCCCCATAACCAAGTAACTCTCCGTCGAAGGGCTCTGCTTGGCGATCGAGCCATAGGTCTGCCAAGCGCCAAACCCATCTTCCGCATCGAAAAGTCCACCAACAATTAGCACGGCGGGCTTGATGCCTTTCATCCATTGCCTCATGCCACGGGTCTGCCAGAATTCATCCCAATCCGGATGCTCCATCACTGTCTGCCAGTATCTGTTGCCCTGGGGACCGAAGTACTTGTTCCAAGCCTCCCGCATCGGACCCATGTCGAGGAAGAACTTCATCCCGTCCGTCGTCCCATAGTCCAAGCGATTACCTCCGCCTTGGTTTGGACCCGACCGAGGCTGTCCGAAATCCCACATAAAGCCGAATCTTTGCGCTAGGAAGAATGCGCCGTTGTGATGCTCATCGTCGCCGACCCACCGATCGGTTACGGGCGCCTGAGGCGAGGAACACACGAGGGCCGGGTGATTGCTGAGCAAGGAGTGCGTGGCGTAGAGCCCTGGCTGGGATACGCCGTGGGTACCCACTCGGCCGTTGTTGTTTGGAACATTCTTGAGTAGCCAGTCAATCGTATCGTAGCAGTCCGAACTTTCGTCGACCTCCGTACCTCTTTTCCGAGGATTGTGAGGAGGCATGTAGATGTGCTCGCCCTCGCTCATGTACCTGCCACGGATGTCCTGATAAACAAATATGTAGCCTTCGGGCGCAAAGAGCCTGCTGGGCCCAAGGCTCCCACGAAATCGGTCGGCCCCGTACGGCGCGCAGCTGTATGGGGTCCGCTCCATCAGGATCGGATATTTCTTACTGGCATCTTTGGGAGCGTAGATTTGGGTGAAAAGCTTCACTCCATCACGCATTGGAATCATCACTTCGTGCTTGGTGTAATGATCTTTGACGCTATAGGTCGTTTGAGCTTGGCCGTGAACCGCCGCTGCGGCAACGAAGACAAGCAACGTAAGGGCTCGGCGCATGGGACTTCCTACTTTCGGCATAGAGTCTCGAGTTTCCTCCGGTTCGCGCTCCAAACAGTAGCGGTGCGGGTTCCCGGCGGGACAGGTACCCTCTCCGCTGTATGATCGACCGCTACACCACTCCAGACATGACAGCGATTTGGTCGCGACAGGCCAAATACGAGCGGTGGCTCGAAGTCGAGATCGCGATCTGCCGGGCTCATTTTGATGCCGGGACAATTCCGAAAGCGGATTGGGAGGCCATCCGTGGAGGCGTTTCGTTTACACTCCAGCGATGTGACGAGATCGAGAAAGAGACACGGCATGATCTTGCGGCTTTCGTGCGTTGTCTAGAAGAGAGCGTAGGCCCTGCTGGCAGGTGGATTCATTTTGGCGTCACAAGCTATGACGTGATCGACACTGCGCTCGGGATGATGCTGCGCGATTCGTGCACGGTCCTCATCGCCAGCGCAAATAAGCTATCGGAATCCGTCGAAAGACTAATTGCGAAGCACGGGAAGGTCCCGATGATCGGCCGCACCCACGGAATTCACGCCGAACCTATTACGTTTGGATTCAAACTTGCCGGTTGGAAGGCGGAGATCGAGAGGAATGTCGCCCGCCTGGAAGCTGCGAAGACGGATGTGGCGGTTGGCAAAATTAGTGGCGCGGTTGGCATTCATGCGCATGTCTCACCCGAGATGGAAGCGGCGATCTGCGAACAGTTGGGATTGACTCCCGACCCATTTTCGACGCAAATCGTCAACCGCGATCGCGCGGCGGCTCTGCTCTGTGAACTGGCCGTACTTGCAGGAGGACTCGAGCGCTACGCGACGGAGCTCCGAAACCTGCAGCGAACGGAAATCCTCGAGGTGCAGGAAGAATTCGCTGCGGGGCAGACCGGCTCGAGCGCCATGCCCCACAAGCGCAACCCTTGGAATTCAGAGACCGTGGTAGGGTTAGCCCGGGTCCTTCGAGGCAACGCCGGAGCGATGCTTGAATCGATCTCCACATGGCATGAGCGTGATCTGACCAACTCGTCACTCGAGCGGATCGTCTTTCCAGACAGCTTCCAATTGGCCGACTTCATGCTGGGCCGCATGACCAAAATCCTCACTGGGCTACAGGTACTCCCCGAAAACATGGCGGCCAACCTGCGAAAAATGGGAGATCTCGTGTTTAGCGAACACTTGATGGTGGCTCTCATTGGCAAGGGCCTTTCACGCAAGGAGGCCTATGGGATCGCTCAACGGAATGCGGCGAAAGCATGGGACGGTGACGACTTCAAAGAGGCTGTACTCGAGGACCCGGAAATCCAGGCTCATTTGGACGAAGCACAACTCCAAGAAGTGTTCAGTTTGGAGCATCACCTGCGATTTGCTCCTTAAGCCCGGGACGAAATCTTGGGAGTCAGGAACGCCATGAGCACGATTGTCATGGTCAGAATCAAGATGATGCCCGCAAATATCCCGATCAGCCAGCGAGCGCCGGCGGGATGCCCAACGTTCAGAGTCATGCCCATCCAGGGTCTCTGCTTCGGCACCCAAACCCGGGAATCGTACTTGGAAAAGTAGATTCCGGAACTCCAATTGTTCGGATTTTGCCATTCCATATCGTTGATCTGATCCTGGTCTGGCATGGCTACGGCTTCCTGGGAACTGGCGAATAGTCGTCGATTTGGATCGCCTCGATACCTCTGGGGCCCGCGGTTTCCAAATACTGCTTGAAGCCTTTTGGTTTGCTGTTCGAAAGGCGCGAGAGCACTGGAAAGCTTGCGGGAACCGGACGCTTCAGATCTTCTTCCCTTGCAGTCGATCTGAGGCCCTCTGGCATTTCTGCTGTGTCGATGAGGTTGTCCTTCATGCAGACGCTCATCGAATTCTCGAGAGACAGCGCCAGCTTGGCGGTCGTGATCGTATTGCCGGAGATCATGAGTTGGCTCGACGGAAATCGCTTCAACTCCTCCGAGGTACCAGACCAGCAGTGGATCGCAACGCCGCCGACACGCGCAACCGTATTGCCTACGATCCAATTTCCCTGACCTTGTTCCCAAGCGATTCCGTCGGAGTTGCAGTCGCTGATCTGATTCCAAGCTAACATCGATAGGCCGGAATAGCCCATCCAGAAGCCGAAATTGGAGTGGGTCGCAAAGTTTCGATAGAGAAAATTACGCGCAGAGAATGTAGCTTCGAAGGCATTGTTCGGCGAATACGACCCGTCATTCAGTGCAACGAGGTTGTCATTGCAACTCCCAACGAACTCGTGCTTGGCAGGGTCCCACCGGCCATTGAACCGATCGCTGAGAAAGAAGCCATCTCCCCCGTGGGTCATCGAGTTGCCAACGATGGAGTTCTTCTGACAACCGTTCGCGAGGGCGATGCTCGCCGAGTCGCCTCCCCATCCAGTGCCCCAGGGCCGGTTTACAAAATCCGCATGGTTCCAGGCAAGGACATTCATCGACGACATTTGAAGGCCGACCCCCCAGCCAGAGTTGAAGCTGAAGTCGCATTCCCGCACGTCGTTGGAATCGCACCGCACCAAAAGGAGTCCATTTTGGGCTCCCGCTGCCTTCAGGTGGAACAGCTTGCATTGTTTGCAGCCCTCCATCCAGATCCCGGCGCCGTAATCGCGCCACGCATCAGGATCCCTTAGATTCAGAAAGCTCCCTACGGGCTTTCCGTCCTTGCGAATTCGCTCGGCGCGACTCCAACTCAGATCGCAATCTCGCAGCGCGCAATACTGGGAGCCTCGCAAGTAAAAGTTCCACTTATATCCATATACATTCGCGTTTCTTATACGAATATTGCGATGACCCGCGATGGAAATGCCGATCCCACCGAACTTGTCTCGCTCAATCGAAGCGGGCGCTCCCGTTTTGCTAAGGCCTTGAGCTCCAACCAAAGTTGCGCCTTGAAAGTCGATCTCGACATTGTCCGCACCGATCTGAATGACCCCTTTGCCCGATTTGTCGGGAATGAAATAGGCTCCCTTCTTGATCCGAATCGACTTCGTCACGACGATCGGGCCCGTCAGCACAACCTCTGGCGAAGGGGGAGCGCTGGCTCCGGGAGACCCTTCTTGAGCAATCGCCCAGAGCAGAAAATTCAGGATAACCATCTGTATCCCAGGAACGTTGCCGACTTCTGCACAAAAACCATTGTGTCCAGCGTCAAATGTACCTGGATTGAACCCAATTAACGCTGCGGAGTCGGAATTAGATAGAACCGCGCTCGGATCGACGGAGTAATATAGCTTTGGCCTTGGCCGTGCGGTTTGCTCTCCCCTTACGCATGTGCCGGGGCCGCTTCATTTGTTTTACGGCGACCTGTTCAGTACTTGATCTCGAGCGGGATGACCACCTTGAGGATCAAGCTGCTTTGGAAGGTCTTGGCGTTTGGGTCGCCGAGGATGATGAAATACTCAATTCCTCGATTCCCACTATGCCTGAATGAAAGGTAGGCGTTCGTTTGGTTGCCCTGACGCACCGCACGTCCGCTAATCGCCTCATTCGGATTAAGCTGATAGCTGACGCTCAGGATCGCTTGATCACTACGATCCCCATGCTGGACGGATTGATAGGTCCCTGTCAGCTGAAGCCCTCTCAAAGGCCTGAGATTGATTTGTGGGCCGATACTTTGGTACCGAATGCCTTCTATCGTTCCCCAGGTGTAGTTCAGCTTCCAATTGCGATAGATGTCGTCGCGTGGGCGATCGAGTATCAGGAAGTACACGTGGTCGTTGTTGCTATCGAATTTCTCGAAGTGGGCGCCGGCTGTCAGCTCCGTCGACTCCCTCAACGCGACCGAACCTTGAAGGTCCAGCGCCTTGTCGTAGAGCGATCCATCGAATTTGTTCCAGTAGTTGCCGTTGGCGCCTACCGACCATGTGGCGATCGGTCCTTTGGCGAGAGGCTTCTCGTAATATAGGATCCCAGTCCATCCGCGAAAGCCCCGCTGCGGAGCAAATCCCAGTCTGGGATGGAATCCAGGACTGATTTCAACGTACTCAAACCCGTTGTTCCATCCAGCTTTGCTGTAGTAGACACCAGTGTTGATGCGGTGTCCAAACCCATCTTCCGTATCTTGGGTCGTCATGTATTGGCCGAAGGCTTGGTATGGACCGATACTGTAGTTGCTGGACAAAAAGCTTCCGGTGTTCGAGTTTCCCTTCGTCTGAAGGTCCGTCGCAGCGGCCGTAAAGCTGAGCTTCTCGTTCACGGTGTACTTGGTCGCCATGGCCATCGCATTCTGGTTGCCGAAGTCGATCGTGTCCAGCGCTGCCACCGTGAGTCGATCACCGACCTTGCCATAAGCCTTGAGCCCTGCATCGAAACTCTTGATTCTCTGACTCGAAAATAGCGGCGCGTCCCTCGAAGTCTGGAAGTATTGCGCTCCCTCCAGAAAGAACGGGCGGCTTTCGCTTGCCAGCCGCTCAAAG
>JAYROD010000248.1:0-2208 GCA_041911835.1 Fimbriimonadaceae bacterium
AAGCCTTCCGCGACCGTTCGCGTGTAGACGTTCGCTTCATCGAATTTTGCATCGCGGATTTCGATCCCCGGACCGTATTCGACGGCTCGCGGCGACTCGACGGGCCGGCACAGCACTTGCTCGAATTCCTCCACGCGCGTCGCACGCGCGATCGCCAGCGATGATGAAGCTGCATCACAAAGCGGTGAAAGCTTAAATTGAATTCTCGATCCTCTGGTTCGGTAAAACTCCTCCAGACTGTCAAGGTGCTCCGAAGTGAGCGGTTCGAATATCCCCATGCCGCCGGCCTGGGTCGTGGGCCCATTCGCTCCCATGAAGGCTCCATACCCTCCCGCTAGTTCGATACCCGCGGCGCCGAGTTCAGGATTCAGCCGCTGACAGGTCTCGACCATTGCGCGCATGATTTCGACGCCCGAACGAGCAGTCTTCTCGAGGGTCGGGCGGTCAAAGATCACCGCCTAAGAATCCTTGATTTTGAGCGAAATGCCCCGTTTTTGAATCTCTTCGATAAAGCGAGTACCTGTCATCGCATGCTCATATCGGATGGCGCCGGGACCAATTTCGCCGTGGGCCAAGGCGATACCGTAAATTGCGATTGAGAATCCCGTGAGTCGTTCCATGCTCGTAAATCCGGTCGTCTCACACTCTTTGTCGAAAATATCAATTTGGATCCGCTTCGGCTGGCCGTCCTTCTTGCCGATTCCGACCGCGCGCACCGCGCATTGATCGCGATCGACGAATTTTGCCAGCGCAGGCCCAAATACTGTGCAGAACACGTCTTTTGGCTTGACCGTGACGCCCTTGACGTCTATCGGCTCTTCGCTCCAGAGACCGAAATCCTTGTAGAGCTTCATGCGTTCGCAATGACCCGGAAAACGAATCGTCTTGTATTCGTAAACCGGCACTTGTCCCTTGAACGAATAGGGCGCCGTACTGGTGCCACCGGAGGTCGTGAATGCTTCCATTTCGCCCAATTCGTCGATGTGCAGGGACTCCAATTCGCTCAATGTGTCGACCAGAGCTATTTCCCCATTTCGCAAAACGACGGCCTGATAATCGTACTCGGTCACCAGTCCTTCGACGTTGAAAGTCAGTTTGTAGTTGAATGGTGGTTGCGGATGCTGCGGCAAGACGCCGCAATAAAGCTTGATGCTTTCAACTTCATCGAGATTCTCGATGCAATAGAGGCCCAAGCTGTTTACGAGCCCAGGAGCGAGACCGGTGTCCGGCACGAGCGTAACTCCGGCGGCTTTCGCCTGTTCATCCAGTTTGAGCGTTTCCATCGTGATCTCGGTGTTGCCACCGAGGTCTGCCATGCACGTGTTGGTCTTGACCGCCACTTCAGCGATTCGCGGATGCATCCAATAGGGAACGCAGCTTAAGACGACGTCTACGCCTTTGAGCAACCCGCCCAGACTGACCTCATCGAGAGCATCGACCTCGGCCGGTTCACAGATCGCCGAACCAACCAAATCGTTCACTCTCCAGGCGTTGTGCTTGGCATGATCGTGGGAAACGTCGGCCATGAGGACGCAAGCTGGATCAGCGAATTTGGCGAGGTCGTAGGCGGCGGCAGTCCCTTGCATGCCGGCGCCCAAAATGGCGTAGGTTTTCTTCATTGAAAGCTCCTCTCAGGGGCGACGCGGCCAACCAATCAGGCCGTCGACTGATGTACTCATTTTACCTGGGAGAGGGCAGTGCTCGGGCCAAGGCAGGGCACCGAATTTGTACCGGAAACCCGCTTCTGGCCAGCGAGATTGGGTATCCTCCGCGTTTGGCTCTGACGATGCTGTCAAAGCCCATAGGCGACGTAGCTTGATGGAGTGATAGTTTGAATCCGTCTGAACGTCTCTCGCTGCTCCGCCGCCTGCGCCACTTTCTCTTCGGCCGGCCCATCCATAGCGCCAAGGCGCTCCACGAACGACTCGGAGTCGTCATGGGCCTTCCAGTCTTCGCGTCAGACGCACTGTCCTCGAGCGCCTACGCGACCGAGGCTATTCTGAGCGTCCTGATTCTCGGCGGGATCGCGCTCGTTTCGATGCAGCTTTGGATCGCCACGGCTATCAGCCTCTTGATCGTCATCGTTGCCTGGTCTTATTGGCAGACGATCCATGCGTATCCCGGCGGCGGCGGATCCTATATCGTCGCCAGCGACAACCTGGGAGAGACTCCCGGCTTGATTGCGGCTGCTGCATTGATGATCGATTA
>JAYROD010000249.1:0-4763 GCA_041911835.1 Fimbriimonadaceae bacterium
CAGCAAGACTTACGTGCCTGATGAGGTTGCTTGCTTCACTAGCGCCGTAATCTGCTTCTCTTCCGTAGGCGTAAGCTTCGTGAGTGCGAAGGCGATCGGCCAAAAGTTTCCTTCATCGAGGGTCGCCTGCTCATTGAAGCCCAGCGTCAGGTACCGCTCTTTGAACTTGGATGCACCGCGGAAGAAGCAGACGACCTTTCCATCCTTGTTGGCATAGGCGGGCATGCCGTACCATGTCTTGGGCGAGAGGTGAGGCGCGGCAGCCTTGATCAGCGCGTGGAGCCGCTCGCTTATCGCGCGGTCAGGCGCCGGCATCGCCTTGATCGCGGCGAGCAGGGTCTTTTCGCCGTCGGCCTTGCTCGCTTCGGCCTTCAGTTCTTGAGCGCGCGCCTTCATGGCGGCTTTCTCTTCGGCAGTGAATCCTTCGCCCTTGGGCTTTTGGGGCTTGGCGGTTGTTTTCTTCATCGGTTGCATCTGTTATGGTAGCGGTCTTCCCGCGACGGTCGCAACCTCCCTCCCAGACGGCGGCTGTCAAATGGAGATTCCATACTGACTCCATGCCCCCGATAGATCACATCGCGTCCCTCATGGCGGCCTACGAGCATAGCCCGGACGCCCAACTGATCCAGACTCGATTCCGAGCGGTAATCGCCGATCGCTGGTCGATCCGAGAAGGGATGCGCCTTCTTGAGATCGGCTGCGGGCAGGGGGACATGACCGCAGTTTTGGCGAACGCCGTTGGCGCTCAAGGGCATATCACTGCGATCGATAGGGCGGGACCAGACTACGGATCGCCAGTGACCCTCGGTGAATCGGCAAGACGAATCAAGGCGTGCGAACTCGGAGGAAGAATCGACTTTCGGTTCGGTTTCGATGTCCTCGATTCTGAGAACGAATTCGAACGCAGAGCGTTCGATGGCGTCGTCTTCTCGCATTGCGCTTGGTATTTTCGTTCACCTGGCGAACTGAGCCAGACCCTGGGCCGGGTTCGCGACTGGGGCAGTCGTCTCTTCTTTGTGGAATGGGATCTGGCGCCGGTGAGCATCGAACAGATCGGACACTACATCGCCGTTGCGGCTCAAGCCGAACTCTTCAGACGCGACCGACACAGAGCGTCCAACGTGCGAACCCCCTTGTCTGCTCCTGCCTTGCGTCGGCTCATAACCGAGGCTGGATGGTCGATCGAATTCGAAGCGCTCGTCGATAGCACCCAGCTAGATGACGGGCGATGGGAGATCGCAGCCTGTCGGGATGCGCTCCGCTCAGAACTATCGAGAACGGGCCGTTCAAGTGAAACGTCGAACTGGCTCAGCAGCCAGCTCAACGTCTTGGAATGCGTCGCCGAGCGCGGACACGATCGATCCCTCGGAACCGTACTCTGGGTTGCTCAGCGGAGACCAACCGACCTCAAGGCATGAAGCAGGAAAGATCCGTTGCCTGGCGCTACCTTGACCTCGGCGAAATCCTCCGCCGAATTGCTGGAGAGGTCGACGGCGCGAAAGCCCATAAAGTAGTCGCCATCCGGGACTCGATCTTCGACGACGGATAATCCGTTGGCCTCTTCAATCTTGAGCTCGAACTCTTCGCCTTCGGAAGGAACGTAGTCCTCTTCCCCATTCTTATCGACTTCGAGGAATACCGGACGTACGACGTCGCCCTTCTTGAGCTCGACTTCTCGCCACCCATCCTTCGAGTCTTCGAATGCATAGATCATGTCGCCGGTCACCGCATCCTCGCCGCTCAGGTCTAGCAAGAAAGTCAGGGTGAGATCGATCCATTCGCCTTTGCCGCCACGGCGCATTTGCACCGGAACGATCGCGGTCAATTCTCCGTCCGGCTTCTTCTCATCGAGGAGTTGGATTTCGTCGATCGGGCAGATCTCCATTTCTTTTCCGTTATGCATGTAGAGCCACTTGCCGTCCCAAGCCTCCTTCAGATTTCCGCCTTCATCCACAGGGGTAGGGATTTGGCCCATGATGATCCGATTGTCGCCCTCGGGCATCGAGATCGTGAAGTACGCCTCGTCGAGGTCGTCGGCTTTGAGGTTGCTGGTAAAAGTGATCTCTGTTCCAGGCTTAAGAAGCGATGCCGTTGTTTTGACCTCGGCGAGTACCGGGTCCGTCTTGTCTTCTAGCCGAACATGATTGAACGCAGCGGCGAGCTTGTCCCATCCGGTATGGGCCGCGAAATTGGTGTGAACGTAGGTGTTGCCGTCTCCGGTCAGATCATCAGGCTTTAACGGAACATAGACCGACATACCCCGCGATTGAGGAAGCGCCTTTCCGTTTACATGCGTGACGACTGCGCTTTTCACTTGCGTGATGGTTTTTTCAGCCGCGTCACCCACCGGCCCCGGTCCGAACTCACGCTGCAAAAGCCGGCAGAAGTCGACGATATCGACTACTCCGGCGCCCTCGCCCTTTCCCCCTTGCCGACCATACTCGGTTGCCTTCGAACGCGCGCCAGCGGTCTTGAGAAATGCCTCGCGCCCATCGGCATTGATCGAGGCGACGGTCTTGGACGCCAGATCCTTCAGGGCCTCATTGAGCGGCTCGATTTGATCACAATCCATGAGCGCCATCGTGATCTCCGGCGCGGCGTCCTTGCGACCCTGGTCCGTTGCCTTGTTGTAGAAATCGCGGAAGCTGTTGACCATGAGCGTGCCCAGGGCCCTGCCGTCCATCGATGGATTGGCCTCGAGACCTCGGAGAAACGATTCGTAGTCACATCCGTCTCCGGGCACCAACTCGGCGGAGGCGGTCATCCAGCGGGCGTAAGGTGAAACTACCGTGGCGTTCTCGATGCAGCTCATCAGGCAGTCGTCGTAGTGGATCATTTCGAGCCGTCCGAGCTTCCCAGTGATCGTCTTGAGCGCGCCATCCAATTCGGTCAAGGTCATCGAGTCGTCGTCGTGGCTGCCGTCGCTGTCGAATCCGGGCCAACTCGCTCCGTGGTCTCCAAACACGAGGCAGTACTTTTGAGCCGGTGCCAAGGTCGACGCTTTATCAACGAACTTCACAAGGAGGTTAGGATCGCCCATATTGACATCACCCAAGTCCTCGATTTCCTTCAAGCTATCCTTCTCAACTTCGAAGATCTTTCCCCCCACCCAATTCTTCATGTTGAGTACATCCATGTCGGTGAAGCCGCCATCCTCGTTCGATTCCGCGCTTCGGTCGACCAACATGATGACCCTGACGTCTTCATCAGAGCCGATCTTGGCGGCCGCCATAACGTTGGCCATTTGGGGGAGTTCCAGGTTGTTGTCCGAATCCATGAAAAACATAATCGTCCACTGGGCTTCGGCTGACTTTCGAGGGGCAGAGGACGCATAGAAGCCGCCGCAGGCAAGAATCGCGGCGGCCGATGCAAGAAGAAGAGCACGGCGGGGACGGGAGAGGATTGACATCCCGGCGAGTTTAGTCCCGCTTGGCAGCCAATTGCAACGACGCACTTCGAGTTTTCGTGAATCCGGAGCGATGCTGTCCGGTTTCAACCGCAAGGATCATTACGGTCTGCCGCTAGCGATGTTCGTGTTTCGCTTGACGAGGGCTCGCTTCGGACCTACGAGCTGGGATTCCAGTCGGCGTCGACGCCTTAGGTCACTTTGACTTCATGCCTCACGCCATCCGGACCAGCCACGACGAGGTCGCTGACCAATCCGATGAACAGACCGTGCGCGACGATTCCGGGTCGGGAGTCCAGTTGGGCAGCTAAACCGGCTAGATCGATGATCGGACCGAACTTGCAGTCGAATATGAAGTTGCCTTGGTCCGTGAGAAACGGATTTCCATCCAGGAGCGTCCGGCGATGCGGATTGCCCCCTATAGACTCGAGAAAATCGGATTGCCACTGCACGGCATAGGGCAGCACTTCGACCGGTAAGGAATGTATCGTGCCGAGACAAGGACTGAGCTTGCTTTCATCCACGACGATGATTTCGCGGCGAGTGGCTTTGGCGACGATCTTTTCACGAAGCATGGCGCCGCCGCCCCCCTTGATGACGTTGAGATTCGGATCGACTTCGTCGGCGCCGTCTATCGTCAGGTCAAGTAACTCCGGAAGCCTGTCTTCAAATAAGGGGATCCCAAGCATGCGAGCATCGGCTTCGGTGTCTATCGACGTCGCCATCGCCACGACGCCCTTGACGGTTCCTTCGCGGATCATTTCGGCGATCTTTCGAGTGGCCCAGATCGCCGTGGATCCCGTGCCAAGGCCAATCGCCATGCCGGACTGGACGAACCCGGCAGCGAACTCTCCCGCCGATTGTTTGAGCTGAACGCTCATGCCTTAACCTCGAGCTGAGCCGCTGCCGAACGATCCAGCAACCAGATCTGTTGGCCATCCAACGGATCGATCACCTGGGCAGGGAGCTTGTCGATCTCCTTCGGGCCCTCGATGACCTTTGCGACGATGTCGGCTTTGTTTGTGCCTTCCGCGAGAAATGCGACGGTTGCTGAGCGATTGAAAACACCTGGAGTCAAGCTGATCCGCCACATGTCGAGATGGATCACGAATTCGGCAACAACCCAGTTCTCCGTCTCTCGGACAGCGGGGAGCCCCGGAAATAGCGACGCAGTGTGCCCGTCCTCTCCAATCCCAAGAAAGGCCAGATCGAAGCCGCCGCGCTGGCCTAACTGCTCTTTCAGCAGACCAGCATATCGATGTGCGGCCTCTACTGGTTCCAACTCGGCCTCGATGCGGTGAATGTTTTCACTTGGGATCGGCACTTGGGAAAGCAGCGCCTCGTTGGCCATTCCGTA
>JAYROD010000250.1:0-8140 GCA_041911835.1 Fimbriimonadaceae bacterium
GGACTTCGGCGATCTTATAGCCTAAATCGTGCGCTACCATGAGCGATTCGAAATCGAAGCTGAAGCCATCGAGCTTGCATCGGCTGAAAACGTCCTTGGCTACCGGGTTCTTAAAGAGTTTGAACCCACATTGCGTGTCATGAATCCCTCGAATGGCGAAGAGTTGAATGAGCAGGTTAGCCGAGCGGCCGAGCATCTCGCGGTACCACGGCTGATGCTTCTCGAGCTTGCTTTCCTTTAGCGGCCGGCTGCCGATCGCGATGTCCGCGTCGGCAATATGGGGAAGGAGCTTCTCAACCTCCTCGATGGGTGCGGCGAGGTCGGCATCGCTGAACAGCAGCAGTTCGCCTTCCACCTCCAGCATTCCTTTTCGAACGACAAAGCCCTTGCCGCGATTGGGCCGTGATGAAAGGAGGTGGAACCCGCTGTGACCGTCAGAAAACTTCTGAACGATATCATCGGTCTCATCGGTGCTTCCGTCGCTGACGACGGTGACCGACCACGAATAATCCTGCGCGCCGAAATATTCGGCTAGTCGTTCGAGGGTCGGCTTCATCCGAGCAGCCTCATTGTAAGCTGGCACGATGACTGCAAGATATGGCGGATTCAAACCGCCGAGAGTCTACCAGCGCACGCTCACCGAGGCCGAATGATCTGCACCGGCCCGGCGCCCGGAGAAGCGACCGCCGGAGCGGCCGGCGACTGGGCGACGACGCCTCCATCCGTACGCTCTCGCACAACCAACAGGTTTGAGAGCTTGCGGTGGACCGACACGACGTATGATCCTCGGTAGTACATCATCGTCGAACCGCCGCCGTCGAGACTGACCGCGTTGACGACTCCCCGGCTCTTCAGCGCCTTGCCCAATTCGCTCAAAGTCACCGGGTTGGGCGTGACCACCAAGATGAGTTGCCCGTCAGAGGTGATCCCAGCGGCCGAACGAGCGGCGCGTCCCCAGATTCGACTGTCGCGAAACTTCTGCGCTTTGGGATTGGGAGAGATGACGCCATCGCGGATGAGCCGCACCGTTCCACGAAGCGCGTATCGGTAACCGAACCAGTCGAGCTTCTCGTTCCAACCGGAATCGAAAATATGCACCTTTCCGAACCAGTCAACGGCGATCACCGACCCTCTTCGACCCTGTGCCACGAGCTGGCCGTCCACCAAAACATCCGCGACTGGCCGCTCGCAGCCTGGAGCAAAAAATGTCCCAGTGATCGCGACGGTCGGTTGGGCCATATCGATGAGGTTGCGCACGTTCGTGAGGCGCTTAGAATGGACGGCGCCGGCGCTGACTTCGGAGAAGCGAAGGTCCGCCGTGACGGCATGATAGTACGCTTTGCCGAATTTGAAGCTCTCGTAGCTGATATGTCGGGCGTCATTTGGCGACGCTTTCACGAGCAAAGCGAATGATGTGATGATGAATGCCGTCACGCGGACCTTGTTCATGCCGGCGGGGACCTCCAATTGCCGCGAGGCGGCGAAAGTCATCCCACGTTATCACATTTAATATTGGGATTCAATCCTTTTCGCAGAAGATGGAGAAAAAGTAATCTGGCAACTATGATAGGGAGGCTGTCATCGAAAAGGATGACACGATTCCTAGTACAAGCCGGTTGACATTGACCCACCCCCTGTTCATACTTTCTCCATCATTTGTTTGCTTTCTTGGTCGCAGGAGGATCAAGGTTCTCCTGCGTCAATAGAGGATAGTTTGGGTGGGAAGCGGACATGGGCGCGCTTCCCAGAATCGCCCTTGAACGAGTCATCGAGTGACTCCGGTCGATGCCGAGTTTCCCTTGGCGCGAGTGGTGCGCAAGGCATTGCCCATGTCTAACTCCAAGGTCGCCCGATTCGCGTGGATATTGCTGGGATACAACTTCCTGGTCATCGCGTGGGGAGCGTTCGTTCGGGCAAGCTTCTCAGGTGACGGATGTGGGAGCCACTGGCCCCTTTGCGACGGAAAGATCATCCCTGGGTTTGCCAGCTATAAGCAGATTTTCGAATTCGCACACCGCGTATCGAGCGGCTTGGTTTTGCCGCTGGCGATCATCTTGGCGATCATGGCCTTCCGCGCTTTCCCGAAGGGGCACCAAGCGCGCAAGTTCTCTCTCGGCGTCGTTGCGTTTACTTGCACCGAGGCGCTCATCGGCGCCGTGCTGGTGCTGTTTGGGTGGGTCAACAAGAACGACTCAATCGCTCGAACGATCAGCATGTCGATGCACCTGTGCAACACGTTTCTCCTTCTTGCGTTTGTGATTCTAACGGCGCTTGCCGCGAAGGGGCTGCCCCACACGAGCTTCAAGAAGCAGGGGGCGATCGCTTGGGGACTTCTGCTTGCGTTCGGGGCAGTTATGCTCCTGGGCGTCAGTGGTGCGATTTCGGCGCTTGGTCATGCGCTGAAACCGACCGAAGACGTCCTCCAGACAGCGATTTCGCCGACTGCGCATTGGATGGTCAAGCTCCAGCCGTTCCATCCACTCATAGCGACCTCCGTTGGCCTTTACATCATGCTGATCGGCGGGCTGCTGGTTCATCTCCGTCCCGACACGCGAGTGAAGCTCGGGGTCAGGTGGATCGTCGGCGCTTACGCCGCTCAAATGCTCCTCGGACTCGCCAATATCTTGCTGAAAGCGCCCGTTTGGATGCAGATCCTCCACCTGGTCGCAGCGGACGTCCTTTGGGTCGCGCTGGTCTGCACGGCGGCGTATGCGCTCTGCGAAGGGGTAGCAAAGCGGGACCAAGTTGCCGAAGAGGCGCCTCCCTCGGAAGCGCCAAAGCTACATGGCCGCGACCTGATCAAGGCATATGTTCTGCTGACCAAGCCCCGCATCATCAGCCTGCTGCTGTTCACCACGCTCGCCGCGATGTTCATCGCCGCGGGCGGATGGCCCGGCACTTGGCTGTTTCTGGCGGTTGCGGCGGGCGGCTACATGGCTGCCGGCGCGGCGAACGCAATTAACATGGTGATCGACAGCGATATCGATGCGCTCATGAAGCGTACTGCGAACCGTCCGACGGTTACCCATGCGATTTCACCAAGCAACGCGCTGCTGTTCGGATTGGCGCTCGCAGGTGGCTCATTCTTGCTTCTGACAGTGGCGGCGAACCTGCTATGCGCGATGCTGGCGCTGGCGGGACTGTTGTTCTATGTCGTGATCTACACCTTGATGCTCAAGCGCAGGACGTGGCAGAACATCGTCATTGGAGGGGCGGCTGGAGCGTTTCCTCCACTCGTCGGCTATGCGGCGGTGACTAATGAGCTCACTCCACTCGCGTGGTTCCTATTTGCGATCATTTTCGTCTGGACCCCAGTGCACTTCTGGGCGTTAGCGCTTTTGATCAAGGATGACTATGCCGATGCCGGTGTCCCTATGCTCCCAGTCGTCCACGGCGAGCGGGCGACCGTTATTCAGATCGGCGTCTATGCGGTTTTGACCGCACTAATCTGCCTGCTGCCGCTCGTCCAGCGGGAGCTTGGGGTCGTTTATCTGGTCGGCGCGCTGCTTCTCAAAGTTGTACTCCTGATTCGAGCATTGCAGCTTTATCGAACTCCCGACCGACTCCATGCCAAGGGGTTGTTCAAGTACTCGATGGTCTATTTGGCGCTGCTCTTCATTGTCATCGCCGTGGATCGGGCGGTGCTTTCATGAGGCCAACCACCCTGCGTGGCGAGACCAGAGATGTTGGTGGCAAAATGAAACCTGCGTGCCTGACCCACGGATGCGGGGCTCCGGCGGCGTCCATGGAGAGGAACTGATGCCGAACCTGTTCAGTCCACAAACGAACATCTATGCCAAAGTCAGCGTCTTCGTGCTGGCGGTTTTGCCATGGGCGGTGATTTACGCCGGCATGACGATTAGTCGCTCACCGGCAAATACGAACGTGGGAATTGCTGCGAATCAGCCTGTACCGTTCAGCCACCAACACCACGCCCTCGAGCTGGGAATCGACTGTCGATACTGCCATGTCAATGTCGAGAAATCGAGCTACGCGACGGTTCCTCCGACGGAAACGTGCATGAGCTGCCACTCCCAAATCTGGACGAACAGTCCGCTCTTGGAGCCGGTCCGCAAGAGTTATGAAACTGGGGAGCCGATAACTTGGCAGGACGGAAGCGGCGACGTCGGTTGGACGCAGTTGAATCGCGTCCCTGACTTCGTTTATTTCAACCACAGCATCCACATCAATCGTGGCGTCAACTGCAATCAGTGCCACGGACCGGTCCAGAAGATGATGCTGACCTATAAAGGCAATCCTTTCCAGATGAGATGGTGTCTGCAGTGCCATCAGAATCCAGAGAACTACCTCTACAAGGACCCCACCCGGCCCGATCTGACGCCGAGGCAACAGGTGTTCAGCCTCTATGAGAAGCTTCAGGACGGGGCTCCGCTGTCGCCGCGAGAGCAGGCGCTGGCCAATGGCGACGACTACAAGCCCAGTTTGGCCGAACAGAAACAGGGCGAAGAGATCGTCAATCAGCTTCACATTCAAGCAGGGCAAAACCGCGACTGCTCGATCTGTCACCACTAACTCCGATGAGCCGCCAAGATCAACCACAGAACAAGAAAAAGAGTCCGCGACTCGATATGGCCAAGGTCAGCGAGGGGCTTCGGCAGCGTGCGGACAACCCCTACTGGCGGAGCATGGAAGAGCTCGCGAATACGGAGCAGTTCCAGCAGTTCGTCGAGGATGAATTCCCCAACCGCTCCTCGCTCTTGGATCTGGATCGAAGAGATTTCATCAAGTTCATGGGGGCATCGATGCTGCTGGCCGGCATCGGAACGGTCGGTGGTTGCCGTTGGCTTCCCCAAGAAAAGATCATTCCTTACGTCAAAGCGCCCGAGGACTTCATTCCTGGAAAAGCGCTGTCGTTTGCATCGGCGTCCGTCTTCGGTGGATTCGCGACAGGCGTATTGGTCACCAGCCACATGGGCAGGCCGACCAAGATCGATGGCAACCCCGAACATCCCGCGAGCCTGGGGGCGCTTGATCCGATCCAACAAGCTTCAATCCTGACAATGTACGATCCGGATCGTTCGCAGAATGTGATGAACGGCACGGACTCGAGCACGATCGAGCTCTTCCTCGAGGCGATAAGGAAGGTTCTCGATTCAAAGGCCAAGACCGGCGGCGACCAATTCCGCATCTTGACGGAGACGGTTACTTCTCCGACATTGGAAGCCCAGATTGCCCAACTTCTGGCGACTTTCCCGGGAGCTCAGTGGCATCAATGGGATCCAGTGGGCCGAGACAACGTCAAGGCCGGCGCCAAGATGGCGTTTGGCGAAATCGTCGATCCGATCTATCACTTCGATAAGGCCGACGTCGTGCTCTCGCTGGATGCCGACTTCCTCAGTGGGATGCCGGGCAGCCTTCGATACGCGCGAGATTTCGCCTCAACTCGAAAAGTCGAAGGGCAAAAGCCCAAATTGAGCCGACTTTATGTCGTCGAAAGTTCTCCGACGCTGGCTGGAGCGAATGCGGATCACCGCATGCCCGTCAAGCCAAGCCAGGTGGCCGCCGTCGCATCGGCGATTGCCGCAAAGGCTGGAGTCGGCAGCGGCTCTACGCCGTCGGGCGTCAGCCAGAAGTGGATCGATGCCGCAGCTAACGACCTGTCGAACGCGAAGGGCAGAAGCCTGGTGATCGCGGGCGACTATCAGCCGCCCGAGGTTCATGCCTTGGCGCACGCATTGAATCATGCTTTGGGGAATGTCGGCGCGACGGTCGAGTATATCGAGCCGGTCGAAGCCAATCCAGCGATCCAGCTCGAATCTTTCAAGGCGCTCGTTGCGGATATGCAGGCCGGCAAGGTCGGCACGCTTCTGGTGATGGGCGACATGAACCCGGTTTATACAGCGCCTGCCGACGTGCCATTCAAGGACGCGCTCAGCAAAGTCAAGCTGAAAGTCCATTTTGGGACTTACGTCGATGAGACGGGCGCAGCGTGCGACTGGCACATTCCTCAGGCGCACTGGCTGGAATGTTGGAGCGACGCTCGAGCGTTCGACGGCACGGCAAGCATCGTGCAGCCGCTTATCGCCCCGCTTTACCGAGGGATCTCCGCCCATGAGCTCATCGCCCATCTGGCCGGCCGGCCGAGAGACGGGTATGACCTCGTGCGCGAATTCTGGAAGCTGAAAGGGCTCGGTGGCGCCCAATT
Organism: Fimbriimonadaceae bacterium; assembly: GCA_041911835.1. Lineage (GTDB taxonomy): Bacteria > Armatimonadota > Fimbriimonadia > Fimbriimonadales > Fimbriimonadaceae > JAYROD01. Next base: position 6,167 of record JAYROD010000250.1, read on the forward strand.
CGAAAACGCCTGGAAAGAGGCCCTCAGTGCGGGCGTCATCCCCAATACCAAGTCGCCAGTCAAATCGGTGGCGGCTGGACAAGCTCCTGTCGCACCTGCTCCCAAATCGGGCGGCATGGAGATTATCTTCCGACCCGATCCCGCCGTTTGGGACGGACGCCTTGCAAACAACGGCTGGATGCAGGAATTGCCCAAGCCGCTCAGCCAAATGACTTGGGACAACTCAGCGCTAATGAGTCCGGCGACCGCTGCGAAAATCCAGGTCGAAGACGACGACTTCGTCTATCTCAATTCGAACGGCCAGAAGATCAAGGCACAGGTCGTCATCATGCCCGGCCATCCCGATGAATCGGTTACCGCGCATCTCGGTTATGGCAGAACAGTCGTCGGAGAGGTTGGCCAAGAGCGCGGCTTCGACGCTTATCCGATGCGTACTTCTAAAGGGATGTGGTGGGGGTCTGACTTGACCGTCGAGCCCGCGCATGAACGGCCCGACGGCCTTGCCAAAACCCAAATGTACTTCTCGATGGAAGGGCGCGACATCGTTCGAGCGGGTACCGTCGCCGAGTACGTCAAGAACCCCAATTTCAAGCCTGAACCGTCCGAAGAGGGCGAGCTGGAGTCCATGTATCCGGATAATCCGACCCCGTGGCCGGATCAGCCCGATCATTATCAGTGGGCGCTGACCATCGACCTGAACAACTGCATCGGATGCAACGCTTGCGTCACAGCGTGCCAGGCGGAAAACAACATTCCGATCGTCGGCAAGGCACAGGTGCTCCGAGGCCGCGTCATGCACTGGATCCGGGTGGACCGATACTATCGAGTCAACGACGGCGCGAGGCAGGTAGACGCGGATTTAGGGAACACCAACGATCTCGACTCCAAGGCGATCGAGACGGTCTTCATGCCGGTGACCTGTATGCACTGTGAAAAAGCGCCATGCGAGCCGGTGTGCCCGGTGGCGGCGACCGTGCACAGCCACGAAGGCCTTAACCAGATGGTTTATAACCGCTGCGTCGGCACCCGATATTGCTCGAACAACTGCCCCTACAAGGTGCGCCGTTTTAACTACCTGAACTACGGCGACAAAACGAACGGCAATCTGTATCTGAACTATCGACTGAATCTGATCAACAATCCCAACGTCACCGTTCGAGGCCGTGGCGTTATGGAGAAATGCACGTACTGCGTGCAGCGGATCAATGAGGCGCGCATCGAATCGAAGAAGCGCGGCACTCCCATCAAGGACGGAGAGATCGTGACCGCGTGCCAGCAGGCATGCCCGACCAACGCGATCGTGTTCGGCAACATTGCGGACATCAGGAGCGCCGTCTCGAGAACGCGGGGAAGCGGCAGAAACTACACGCTGCTCCAAGAACTGGGAACGATCCCCAGAACGACTTATTTGACCAAGCTTCGCAATCCTAATCCGGAGCTCGAGAACGCGTAATGGCACTACCGAAGGAACTGGAACAGATCGATAACGGCGACCTGCTTATCACAGGGCAGCAAACCTATCTGAAGCTCGACAGCGATATCGGCAATGTCGTCTTCGACAAGAAGCGGACACCCAACGCGCTATGGATGATGGTGGGGATCGGCTTCATGCTGGTCAATGTCCTCATGCTGGCGATCACCTACCTTCTGTATATGGGGATAGGCATTTGGGGGAACAACCAGCCGGCCGCATGGGCTTTCGACATCATCAACTTCGTTTGGTGGATCGGTATCGGCCACGCCGGCACGTTGATTTCAGCGATTTTGCTCCTCATGCGCCAGCAATGGAGAAACTCTATCAACCGCTTTGCGGAAGCGATGACGCTCTTTGCGGTCATGTGCGCGGGACTCTTTCCGCTCCTGCATACCGGACGCCCTTGGGTCGCTTATTGGCTATTCCCCTATCCCAACATTTTGGGGATGTGGCCTCAGTTCAGAAGCCCCCTGATCTGGGACGTATTTGCGGTCAGCACC
>JAYROD010000251.1:0-8396 GCA_041911835.1 Fimbriimonadaceae bacterium
GAGGCCAAGAAGGACCTGACGCTTGAGTATCCGATGGACCGTTTGGTCTGTGGCGACGTGGGATTCGGCAAGACGGAGGTGGCCATCCGAGCCGCGTTCAAGGTCGCCCAAGCGGGCAAGCAGGTTGCGGTGCTCTGCCCGACGACCATCCTCAGCGAGCAGCACTTTCGAAATTTCGTCGATCGGCTCGGTGCGTTTCCCGTTCGAATCGACCTCCTGAACCGCTTTCGCTCGACCGCTGAAAGGAATCGAATCGTCAAGGATCTCGAATCCGGGGCGGTCGACATCATAATCGGAACCCATGCTCTCCTTGGCAAGGATCTCAAGTTTAAGGAGCTAGGCTTGGTCATCATCGACGAGGAGCAGAAGTTCGGGGTCAAGCAAAAAGAGGCACTGAAAGCGCTCCGCGTATCAGTCGATATCTTGACGCTTAGTGCGACGCCGATCCCGCGCACGCTCAGCATGGCGCTCATGGACATCCGCCAAATGTCCCTCATCAATGATCCTCCCCCGGGTCGGCTACCGATCCGCACGTTCTTGCGCCCCCATTCCGACGATGTCGTTCGGGAGGCGATCCTGCGTGAGATGGCGCGCGGCGGACAGGTTTATTACGTCTACAACCGGGTGCAGGGCATTCATCACGTCGAACAGCGACTGAAGAAGCTTGTTCCATCAGCCCGCATTGGCGTTGGGCATGGCCAGATGAGCGAGGAGCAACTCGAGCCCGTGATGATCGGGTTCATCAAGGGTGAACTCGATGTGCTGCTGTCCACGACGATTATCGAGAACGGGCTGGACATCCCGAACGCCAACACGCTGATCGTGGACAATGCCGACAGACTCGGCCTGGCTCAGCTCTATCAGCTCAGAGGTCGTGTGGGCAGGTCTGACCGACAGGCCTATGCATATCTTCTCTATCAGAAAGACCGAGAGCTGACGGAAGGCGCGCTCCAAAGGCTCCAGTCGCTCCAAGAATTCACGTCATTGGGCTCTGGATACTCGTTGGCGTTCCGCGACCTGCAAATACGGGGCGCCGGAGAGCTTCTGGGCGCCAAGCAGCACGGAGCCATGGCCAACGTTGGCTACGAACTCTATACTCAGTTGATCCAAGAAGAGGTCCAGTTCCTCAAGTCTCATGCGGATGGCGAGAAGCCCAATTACAAAGATCCACTGGAGGGCCTCGAGCCGCTGCCGACGATCGATCTCCCCATATCGGCGTTTCTGCCCGGCGACTACATCCCGGATCAGGCCCAAAGGCTCTTCTCCTACAAGTCGATCATGGCGACCCGCTCGATCGAGGAACTGCGCGAGGCGTTCTCCGACGTTGAAGATCGATATGGAAAGCCGCCCATCGAGGTTCAGCGCGTCGAGGCGGTCATGCGCCTGAGGATCAAGGCCCGCGATCTGGGAATCTCCAAAATCGACGGCAAAGGCGGACGGCTGGCGGCCACGCTGAATGAGAACTCCGCCCTGCCTCCCCGGGTGTTCAGCAATCTTGGACGTAAGAACCGCGAGTGCTATTTGACGCGGGGAGTGCTGATCTGGCCCTTCACGGGCGATCCCCTGGCCGCCTGTGAGACCATGCTGAAAACGTTGGAAGACACCATCGAAGAGATGGAGGAGCAACGCCGGTCGCTCGGGGTGGAAGCGTGATTCTGGTGGCCGCGATGGTCTCCACGCTCACTCTCCGAAGCGAACCAAGCCGAGTGGCTGCCGCCCTGCATCGATTCCAGACAACGAACCGAACGATCTGCCGTAAGCTCGGCGTGGCATATCCCCCACATGCACTCTATATTAGGGCCTTCAAGTCGGAACAGAAGCTCGAATTATGGGGAGGCAATGCCGGCGCTCCGATGATGCGGCTCGGACGATTCGACATCCAGTACGTCCCGGGAGATATTGGCCCTAAGCGGGCTGAAGGCGACAATCAGGTCCCCGAAGGATTCTATTCTCTCACCCAGTTCAACCCTTACAGCAAATTCAAGCTCTCGCTCAAGGTGAGCTACCCTAATCCCTTGGACAAAGCTCGCGCGGTCGGCGCTCCTGGCGGTGATATCTTTATCCATGGTGGAGATCAATCGATCGGTTGCCTCCCGATCGGTGATTCGGGCATTGAACAGCTCTACACATTTTGTTGGGCGTCCAAGCAGGCCTGGAAGATCGAAATTCCGGTCCATATCTTTCCGTGCAAGCTCTCGCCGGAAACCTGGATTCGCCTCTCGAAAACTTATGCCAAGAGACGAGATCTGATGGAGGTCTGGAAGCCGCTGTGGCGGGCCGAGAATCTCTTTCTCCTCAAGCGGAGGCCGCCCCGCATTAGCTTCGCAAAAGGCGGCGCAGTGAAGGTTTCGTAGGGTCCATTCCGGCTCCTCTTATCGTCTCCTAGAACAGTGAGTGATCCCCATTCCGACGGCCCGAACCTGAACGAGCCGCTGAGCGTCTATCCGGTGATCATGGTGATGGTGGACCAAATGGCCTCCATCGCCTGGCAGAAGCTGGGATTGCAGCCCGACCCGGTCACGGGAAAGCTGCATAAAGACCTGGCCGAAGCAAAGATCGCGATCGATGTCACGGCAGGCCTTGCGGGGTTTATCGAGCCTCAACTGGATGAAGAGGACAAGCGCCGCATTCACAGCCTCATCCGCGACCTCAGGATCAATTACGTCGAGCACACCAAGGAAGGAGCTTAACGCTATGAGTGAAAGGACATTCGAGCGAGTCGCGCACAGCGCTGCAGGCGCCTGGCAATGGGTCCGGTCGATCCCCAACAAGATGAAAAATGCCGCGCTCGATCGGCGGCAAGCGGCCGAGTGGAAGGAATTTCAAGAGGCGCGCGCCCTGCCAACAGCGGCAGAGCGGCAAGAGCAGCTCATCGAGTTTTACGGACAATACGAGAACCTGGTGGAGACGCTTTGCGATGCGGCTCAATATGGACCCGAGGCCAAACTCGAGGAGCGGTACGCCGCCCAGCGCGCTTGGATGCAGGTCAACTACGTGGAAATCCGGAAGTATGTGGCTGCGTATCTGCATTACGACGTCGCCGATGCCGGACAAGGACGGGGCGATGACGGACGGTCGGCGGATGCGTTCGAAGCGCTCTACTTTTGGCCCACTCTCAGAGAATTCTTGAGAGCGGATGACGGCCACATGATTCAACGAATCATGCGGACGCGAGACGCTTTGAACCAATACGGAGAACATTTGAGGCAACTCGCGGCATAATGCGTCATGCGCGTGGCCTTTGATCGGGCAGACTTTAAGTCCATCGAGAGCCTCTGGTCCGAGTTCTTTCCAGAGAAGTACCACGTTTCTGCGGATCTGATCCGCGCCAATACGGTCGACTCGCGCGTTTTTGATTGGGGAGCATCGGAAATTGAGCAGATCGACGGCAGGACCGCGGGATTCGTCGCGGTGAAGCGGTCGGCGAATCCAACTTTGTTCAAGGGCCATGATCCGGACCAGGCTCACCTCTCTGCAATGGCGTTCGCGGAGCCAAACGTCGGCATCGACCTGGTTTCTCGAGCGAAACGCATCCTTCGCGAGCGAGGGATCCATTGCCTGATCTTTGGCCAAGATTCGCGCCACTTTTTTCCCGGCTGCCCCGAAGAATGCGGTTCATTGCGCGACTTCCTCATGGTTGAGGGATTCGAAGTCCAAGGCCAGATGCATGATCTCGAAAGCAACCTATCGAGTTACGAGCCGCCTGCGGGCTCGCTCGATCCGCTGGGAAAGGGAACGGTTGCCAGAGTCTGCGAAACGAAAGACCAATACCCCCTATCAGAATTCCTCGATCGCGAATTTCCGGGTCGTTGGACGCACGACGTGCTGGACAAATTGGAGATCGAAGGGCCTTCGACTGTGCTTGGGCTCTTTCATGGCGAGCGTTGCGAAGGTTTCGCGCTCTTACAGTCTGCGGGCGCGATCCTGCCCATCGGTGGCGCTGTCTGGCATCGATCCTTAGGCGAGCATTGGGGCTCGCTCGGCCCGATCGGCGTGTCAAAGGGCGTGCGAGGAAAGGGCTTGGGGAATGCTCTGCTGGCATCGGGGTTGCTGGAGTTGAAATCCCGCGGAGTGCAGCGATGCATCATCGACTGGACGAACTTGGTCGATTTCTATGGCGCGCATGGATTTGAGATCGCGAGGAGCTATAAGGTGCTCAAACTCGAACTCTGAGTTGCAAAAGGGGGTGTGGGCGGATCAGCCGCAGCATGAAAGGGAAGCACGGACCGATGCCACCCACACGGTCAGTAGATTCGAGCAGAAGGTGAAATCGTTGCGTTCCAAGTGTTTTCTTCAAATTCAGAGCAATTCTGCAACCACATTCCCATTAATCTGAATCCAGAAACACGGGAAGCGCCCAGAGAGTGATTCGGGCGGCGAGAACAATGCGCGACATCGACCGACGCTACGAGGCGCTGTGGCAAGAACACACGAGGCAGGTCTATGGCTTCTTGCTCCAGTTCCTTGGCAATGCCGATGACGCCGAAGACGCACTGAACGAGACTTTTCGTCGGGCTTACAACGGGCTGGCCCGTTTCAGAGGAGACTGCTCCGAGAAAGCCTGGCTCTACCAAATCGCCACGAACGTTGCGAAGAGAGCGAAAGGCAATATGAAAAAGCACAATTCCATTTCGTTGGACGCGACAGGCGAGGACGGCTTGCCGAGTATCGAGCCGATCGCGAACGACGATCCGATGAAGGACACCATCGAGTGCGACCACGCGAATCGACTCCTCGATCTCTTGCCCGAAGGCCAAAGGGCCGCCGTTTGGATGCGAGTTGGACTGCAAATGACGGATGAAGAGGTCGCGCGATCCCTCGGGGTCCCTACCGGAACCGTGAAATCTTGGGTTTGGAGATCGCTGGCGAAATTGCGACAGGTGGAGAGCGCCGTATGATCGACGAACGAAGAAAGGCGCTGGTTGAGAGCTACCTATCCGGGCGTTTGAGCGACCGAGAGTGCGTAGACGTGGAGCGGGCGGCGGAAGAAGACGCCGAGTTGGCCGCCTATATCGAATCCGAGCTGGGCGCTCCAATAGAAACCCTGCGCCAATCGATCCGGATACCCGAATTGTCCGACCGTGCATTGGATCGCATTCGAAGCATCCCACGTCGTCGTGCTGCGCTGAGATGGTGCTGGTTTGGAGCGATCCCCTTGGCGGCTGCTTTGGGATACTTCTTGCTGATTCCGCGCTCGCCGACGCTCCGGCTCATGTCGGCGGTGGGGCAGGTTTGGGCAAACGGAAAGCAGCTTCATATCGGCGATTCGATGCCTGAAGGAGTGCAAATCGTTTGCGTCAACCCGGCACGCTTTTCGTTTGGTGGAACCACGATTCCCGCAACCTCTGCGATGACCGTTTTCAGTTTCGCGAGTCGAGAGGAAGGACCCACCTTCCGAGTCATTTCCGGAGAATTGGTATTTTCCGAATCCCATATGTTGGCATCCTATCGGGTGGCCGCTGGAGACTGGGTGGCCAGCCCATTGGGCACGCGCTTCTCGGCTTCTTCAGACGGTGGCAAGCAATCGAATCTGTCCGTGTATCAAGCGGCCGTTCGATTGGCGCATGAAGGAAAAACCAAGGTGCTGACTGCGGGCCAGGCCGCGGTGGACGGGTCACCCGGGTCATTCATCGAAGACGACCCGATAGGAAAGCTGGAAGAGGATGTGCTTGTCCCGACCGTAGATGGGCTGCGCATGATGAGTCGAATGCCCTACGCATCGATTTCACCTGACGGGACTCGCACGATTTCTGCTGCGCTCGCCGATCCAAATCCTAGAGCAGTACAAGCCCGCATCGCGGTCGTACTGACGAAGGATGAGCTGCGCGCAGCGGCTTCGAGGGCGCTGCGATTGGCGCTTGTCGCCGACCCAGCTCTCACCTCCTTATCGAGTAGTGAGCTGTGGATGCTCGTTCGATCTCAGGCGACCGCTATCGGCGATTCCGACAGGGGTGACCCTTCGCTCGCAAAGGCTTGTCTCATGCTGCTGGTGGCTCGAGGGGAGGCCACCGGGGGCTATGTCCAAGCATGGCTAAAAGTCATCGGACTGTTATTGGATAAGAGGGAAGGGACGAACGTCTCAGAGTCTTCGATCATCGAAGCAGCCAACGCGCTCCTCGAATTTCGTGTTGCCGATGATCGTTTGACGGTTGCCGAGGCGCTCGAATCCGCGGGCCAGTCCCCGCCGAATCGTGATGCGCTTGCACGATCTGAGCGCATTCTCAAATCGCTTGTTGCCGAAGCGGAGCCCATCCAGGACCAACGTCACATTGCCTTGCTCGACCATCACCTGGGCGAGGCGATCTACTTCCAAGGGCGCAAACGCGAGAGTGTTAGTTGGACCATTGCCGCAGCGAAGGCGTGGCCGAGGCCGCATTGGCTGGTTCATGCGGGCGCTCGCATCGCAGAGACGAACTCGGCGCCGTACGAAGAGTGCTTGAAGTGGATTCAGGCAGGGCTGCGCCAAGACCCAAGCTGGCCCTCGTATGAGCGGGCGCTCGTTGCGATGGATATGTACGTCCTCACGCCGCGACAACGGGCAGAAGAATTGAAGTTCATGACATGGATTGCCGATCAGTTCTCAAGTGTTTTGGGGACGCAAGAGGAGTTGGTAGGATGGGCGGCAAATACCTTTGACGATCTGCCCTTGACTGAGAAGCTTCTGCAACGCTGCGTTGCCCTGAGAGGAGACGTATCGAAGATCAGCTCATCAACACTTGTCACTCTTGGAGCCTTTTATCATCGGCACGGAGACGATGTCAGATCGAGACAGATGGCTGCCCCCATTCTTGATGGCTTTGCCTCTGAGTCGCTAATGAGTTACTATCGGATGATCGACGAACCAGCCAGAGCGCTCACAGTCCTGAATCAGCTAGAAAGGAAGTACGAATATGCACTGCTCGATCAGGCGCAGCTTGAGAACGACATCGGGAAGCGAGATTTGGCCCTAACGCATGTCGCAGCATTCCTGCGAGACCAAGATACTTTCTTTGCCCGCAATCACTATCATAAGGACCCACTCTTGGTTGTCGAAGGACTCTTGCTGGCAGCTGAATTGGCCGGCTCCGGCACTCAGCGGAAGGACTATGCCAACGAGGCACTTTCAATCTTAGGACTGCCTTCAGAAACCAGCCTTGTGGCTCAAAAGAATGCGCTAATCTATCGTGTTCACACGCTCATCCTTCTCGGAAAGAATCAGGAGGCTCTTGCGTTGTTGCAAGAGCTTCAAGGCATGGCTCTCGTGCCGGACAAGATGAAACAATTGAATGAGCTGAGGATCAGTTCCAGGAAATGATTTGTGCCGATTAAGCCAACATCTGGATAAATAGGTCGGCTTGGAGGCCATCGTCTCTGCAATGGAATGGCGTTCTTAAGTTGGCATAGATTGCCATTGAAACGACACTGTATCGACTTCTCCACTCATGTTTGGGAGTTTTGACGGGAGTTCCACGAGATTCCGCAACTGCATCATGGGGTCTTGGGATCACAGAACAAGACGACTTATGTCGGGAGGAGAAACTCAGATGCTGTTTCGGAGCAGTCTGCGTCCAATGCTGAAAGCACTAGGCACGTTCGCCGTCCTAATCGTCGGTCTTGGTTGCGGTGGTGGTGGAGGGACCAATGATCCGATCAATCCTGGCCCAGGACCGGGTGGATCGGCGGGTCCCGAGCCCATCGTTCAGCGACCAACTGAAATAAAATCGGACGTCGCAGTATTGCCATCCGACGACTCAGTTTCGATTTCTGAGACTGGTCAGGTTGTCGTCAAGGGTAGCGCTACCGGCAGCACCGCTCAGGTTGGGAGCGTCATCGTAAGCGCAAAGCACGCAGGCTTCTTGAGGAAGGTCAGATCAGTTTCGAGAAGTCGCGATGCCGTCACCTTTGAAACTGGTCCCGCGACGATTGAGGACGCTGTCCAGTCTGGGTCGGTCATCTACGAAGGGCGCCTCGGGACGAATTGGTCCGGAACAACTGTGCCTGCGGACAGCGCTGTCACTGTGTCGAGCCGCGGGATTGAAGGTAGGAGAGATTCCCAGACTTTCAGCAACCATGTGCACTTGCAGGCGCTCAAAATAGCGGACACTCTCACAGTTACCGGAGATTTCGACTATGACCTCGCTCTGCAATTTGGACTCTCGATTGATGCCGGAAGAATTAAGCAGGCGCAAGCAGGACTGAGGATTAATGCTTCCGGAGGAGTGACGTTCTCTGGTGAGGCATCTATCCTCGATAAGAAGGTGCATATTGCCACAATCACAGGCGCTCCAATTACGATTCCACTCGGAATCCTGCCAGTAGTCCTTGTTCCTGATATTAAGCTCTTCCTCACATTCAAGACCTCTGTCACTGGCGGCTTAGAACTGAAAACTGTCGTAAACCTTGAGGCCAGTGCGGGA
>JAYROD010000252.1:0-15976 GCA_041911835.1 Fimbriimonadaceae bacterium
ACGGATTGGTTCGCGAATGGTGATGCCGGGCAGTTCATTCGGTCGGAAATGAACGGAGGTCGAAAAGAATGGGTGATGGCGGATTTGAAGGGTCCTGGGGCGGTTGTGCGTGTGTGGTCGGCCAATCCGAAGGGCATCATCCGTTTCTATTTCGACGGTGAGGCGAATCCCCGAATCGAGGTGAATATGCGGCAGCTTCTGACAGGCAAGATCAAGCCGTTCGGAGCGCCGTTCGCCTATGACGCCTCAAGCGGCACCAACCTCTATTTTCCGCTGCCCTATTCCCAGTCCCTCAAGGTCACAGCTGATGAATCGGAGGGCCAAAACACCCTCTACTATCACATCGGATATCGGACCTATCCAGAAGGCACTATCACTGAAACGTACACCGCCGATCAGGTGAAGGCAGCCGCTGCCCAAATGGACGAGGTTGCTTTGGCACTCACGGAGACCGGCCGCGGCGGAATCCCGAACGACGCAGACAGGGTTCAGTTAGACGCGCGGGTCGACTCGAAAGGGAAAACCGTTGTCTTCGAAGAGGATGGCCAAGGCGCGATTTACGAACTGAGGGCGACCGTGAACCCCCAGGCGTCCAGCGCCCGGTGGCCATGGGGCGATCCGCATCAGATGCACCAGCTCCTGCGGAATACGATCTTGTTTGCCGAGTTCGACGGGGAGCCCTGCGTCGCTGTCCCGTTGGGCGATTTCTTCGGTACCGCGCCTGGGATTACACCATATTCGACTTTGCCCATGCGCGTGACCGATGCCGGCGACATGATTTGCCGGTTCGTCATGCCGTACGCCAAGCATGCAAAGGTTTGGCTCGAGAACTGGGGACCCATTCCGGTTTACCTCTCGTTCAGGACTACCCGCGGGGCACTGGCATTCACGCCCGAAACGTATCACTTCAAGGCGCAATGGGGCGGAGAGAATGCCAGGACTCGTCCGATGCGCGACATGAATTTCCTGACCGCCAAGGGTGAGGGCGTCTGGGTCGGTTCGGTGCTGAACGTCGGCAATCCTGTGCCGGATTGGTGGGGCGAAGGAGATGAAAAAGTGTTCATCGACGGCGAGAGCTTCCCCAGCACTTTCGGCACCGGGTCAGAGGACTACTACGGGTACGCATGGGGGAGTCCAAATCCGTTCCAGAAGCCGTATCATGCTCAGCCCCGCTGTGACGGGCCAGGATCGTTCGGGCACACGACGGTGATGCGTTGGCACCTGTTCGACGACATCCCTTACACGACGAGCTTCGAGTTCGATCTCGAGATGTGGCATTGGGCCGACGTTTTGGGGAGCTTCCTTCACACGGCTTATTGGTACGCCAAGCCGGGAAGCGCGGGTCCCATTCCCATTGACCGCAAGCTCCTGCCGCCGATCGAGTACGTCCCGCCAGAGCCAGTCAAAGGCGCGATCGAGGGCGAGAAGCTGGAGGTCGTCTCCAAATCCGGTGGCAAGACGGAGGCTCAGGAAGGGTTCTTTGGGCTGTCGAATGGCGCTCAGCTGTGGTGGACGGGCGCTAAGCCCGGGGACAAACTTGTGCTCAAAATTCCCATCGCCTCTGCGGGGCGGTATCGGTTAGTGGGGAATTTCTGCCATGCCAGGGACTATGGGATCCAGCAGATTTCGGTGAACGGGCGAGCTCTCAAGCCGATCGACTTCTATGGAGAAGGCGTGTCATGGAAGAAGCTGGATCTGGGGACGTTCGATCTTCCTGCCGGTTCTTTCGAGTTCGTTGTCGAAGTGAAGGGAAAGAATGCGAAGGCGGTCGAGGGCTATATGTTTGGGCTGGACTATCTGTTGCTCCAGAAACAATAAGACCTATATGACCAATTGGACCTATAGGTCTTGGCTAGATCCGATTAGTGGCTGCAGCCGCAGCTTCCGCAACCACCGCCGCCTGCTTCGCTGTCTTCCGTCTTGAACGAAGAGCCGCAGCCGCAGGAGCTGGTCGCGAGTGGATTCTCGATTTTGAAGCCACCGCCCATGGCGTCGTCCACGAAATCGACCGACGAGCCATCCATGTATTGCAGGCTGAGGGGGTCGATCACGATCTTCACACCGTCTTGCTCAAACACGTTGTCGCCTTCGTCGGGCTGGCCATCGTCGAGCGCCATCCCATAGGAAAGTCCGCTGCAACCGCCTCCGGCAACCCATACGCGCAACGACGCGTCCATTTTCTCCTGGCTGGCCATGAGGTCTTTCAGTTCGCAAGCGGCGCGGGCGGTAAGGGTGATGGGCATGTTTTTTCGATAACTCCTGAAGAATATTCTACGATGGATTTTGGCATAAGTTCATGAGAACCCAAGGAATCAGGGCCAGGAACCAGACCAAAGCCGCTCGCGGTACCGTCCAATAACCGTGGCTCAGCCGAACGCAGATCAGGAAAGTGGCCGATCGAAGCTGCTGCGGGCTGCCTGGGACCTTTTTCTCTCAAAGGGCTATGCGGAGACGGGAGTGGCCCAGATTCTTGAGGCGGCTCGGCTCCAGCCTCCGACCCTTTATTATCCCTTCGGCGACACGGAACGACTGTACATGGCAGTGGTCGAGGGATCTCTTGCCCAGCTTGGCGAGCGGATTCGCGCGGGATCATCGCCGGATTCATCTGTCGAGTTCGGCTTGATGGCCGCCTCGGCGGCATTGATGGACCCCAAAGAGGCCGACGTCATCCAATTACGGAGGGACTCGGCGTTGCTCTCGAAGGCGGAGCATCGGGAGCGGCTCCACCGGCTGGTATTCGAAGCCGTTTATGAGCCGATCATGGGCATTCTGGTACGTGCCGCGGCCTCGGGCAGGGTTCAGGGGCAAAGCTATGATCGGATGACCCAGACGTTCATCATGGGCGCTCTTGGACTTCGTCCAGCCTATTCGCTTCAGCCGTCTTCCGTGGGCGGCGCTTCTGAGTGGTGGGCCGAGCGGTTTTTGGCAGCGATGGCGCCGACTCGGTAGCCAAGCCAGGTTCAAATCGGAGACGGTATCCTCTAATGAGCCCATTCTCGGAGAAGCGAATTGCCTTACGTCGTCACTGAGCCTTGCATCGGAGTAAAAGACAAATCCTGCATGACCGTGTGTCCGGTCGACTGCATCTATGAGGGCGACGACATGGTCTATATCAACCCCGACGAGTGCATCGATTGTGGCTTATGCGAGCCGGAGTGCCCTGTAACCGCCATCTTCGTCGATTCCGACGTCCCGGAAAACTGGCGCGATTACATCGAGAAGAACAAGACCGAATCCGAGCGCATCGCCGGACGCTAGGCCGCTTCACCCAACAGTCGGTTCCATCTCCCGCGTTCGATGCGCCCCATATCGTAGACGAGTGCACCGATCCTGTAGTCGGAATCCGCGTCCTGCCTGCAGTACCGTATCTCGACATCCGTACGAACCGGCCCGAGTTCGGTGCGGAGGGTGACCTCTATTCTGCTGCCGCGATCCAAAGCAATCGGCGATCGGAACATCATTCCGTTGCTGGACACATCGAGCACCTCACCGACAACCCGCTCGCCGTGTGGGCCGATCAGCGCGACCTCCAGCCCATCGATCGATATCCGGCTATCTTCGCGCGCCGCTTTAATCGTCTGCTTGTCGAGCAGATGGAACGAGAAATGGGTGTCGAACCGCTCTTTCATGATTGCTTCGAACAACAGGTGATGCTCGAAGCCGAATACCTCGATCGATACCTTGTCGTCGGGAGAGAAATCGGAAAGGGATTCGATCTGGATGATGATCTCGCTCTCTTCCATCTGGAGCACCCACCCGGTGATGGCGCATCCGTCCCCATGGCGTGTCATTCTGGCTCCCGCTCCAATAAACGCCGCCTCGACGACTCGCAAGTTGCCGATCGGCGCGGGGCGCTCTTTCCTGGCGCTGGGGGTTCTGCTCGAGGCGAGCAAGTCATTCCAGCGACCTTGATCGATCCTCCCCATTTTCGTCAGCTGAATCCCAACGCGGAAGAGGTCGTCTGCTTTGCGCGACGTCCGCGAATACCGGACCGAGCCTTCGAGGTCGATCGCGCCCATGTTGGTCGTGATCGCCAGTTCGAGCCTGGCGTTCTGCGGCAAATCTTTCGGACTTGTGATCGCGACTCCTCGGGGTCCAATGTCTTCGATGGGGACGGCGAAACTCTCGTCTTCGTGATAGACCAAGGCCACGAGGTTCGAGGTGCGGAACCGAGCCGGATGATCTCCAGGCCGTGCGACCAAGGGCGTAATCAGTTCGAGCTCGAATTCGTACAGCTCATGGTGTGCGACTTCGCCAGAATCCGGATCCTCGCAGTCAAGATCGAGCGTCCGCCTGCGGGTGGCTTTGGCTTCGAAACTCGCTTGAACGCCGATGCCGTATAGTTCAACCAGGTAGAGCGTTTCGAACTCGACTGGGACATCGTTCTGCACGCCCAATTTGACCATGGACCGATCCAGATCGCGGACCCAGCCGTAGCAGATCTTCGCATCGCGAATCCGGGTGAGGCGGGCACGCCCGTTCACGAAGCTTTCCGGCGCTGCTTGTATCGGTCTGCTCATCGAAGATTCCCCTTGGGACGGTTCTATTTTCGGCATGTGTGGGGCGCATGGCGAGGTCCTCGCACTTGACGGCCCCTCCGATTCACGTAGAATCTCCAACGTGATCGACGAAAGCGGCTTGAATGCCTCGCACCAAACGCTTCTTGCGGCCCAAGATCAATTCATCCTCGAATGGGGGCGAATGAGTTCGAGCTGGGGCATCAATCGGACGATGGCCCAGATTCATGCGTTGCTCCTGATCACCGGAACACCCCACACGGTCGACGAGATCATCGATCGACTCGTGATCAGCCGGGGGAATGCCAGTATGAGCCTGAGGAACCTTATGGAGTGGGGCATTGTGCAGCGATTCCGGCGTCCAGGCGACAGGAAGGACACCTACGTCAGTGAAACCGATCCGTGGCAAATGTTCGCGAGGGTTATTCGGGAACGAAAGCGGCGGGAGATCGATCCGACGGCATCGGCGATTCGAGAGTGCCTTAGCCGCGTTAGCCCCGAAGATCCGAGCCGGGAGACTCAGGTCTTTCGCGATCGGCTCAACTCGCTGCTCCACGCTTTTTCGGTCTTGAACGCCGTGTATGAGCAGGTGTTTCAGAGCGATGAAGCGCTCCGACAGACCCTGTCGCTTTTTCAGCCGAAAGAAGGTGGCTCCTGAGTCCTGAAACAAGCACCTGATTTTGCTTTGCAGGACAGCGGCATGGGACCGCTGAAGGTATGTTGCTCTTGGAGATGCGCGCAAAACGTTCCCCCGTCGAGCCAAAGAGCAGCAAAGCCGTTCCGGTTCTGCCCGTTCGCGACAACGTCCACTTTCCGAATCTCCTCAACACCCTCCTTGTGGGACGGGAGGTCTCCATTAAGGCGCTGAATGCCGCCATGAAAGGGCGTCGCTTGGTGCTCGTCGTAGGTCAGCGCGACGTTGCTGTGGACGAACCGAAGGCCGACGATCTTTACGGTTCTGGCACGCTCAGTGAGGTCATGCAGGTCCTTCCGATGCCGGACGGGACGATGCGCATCGTGCTCCGAGGGCTTTCGCGGTGTTCGGTCTCGAAATACGTCTTTCGTGCGGGACACTTCGTGGCGCAAATCCAAGAGATCGTGGAGAAGGTGACTCGGGGGCCGAAGGTCGAAGCGCTCAAGCGAGAGACCGTGCAGGTCTTCCAGCAGATCGTGGCGCTCGGCAAGCAGGTCCCTCACGAAGCGCTGGAGAGTCTGCCTCTCATCGAAGACCCCGGACACCTCGCCGACCTGCTGGCGCATCACCTTAATCTGCGGCCAGAGCAAAAGGAGGCCATTCTCGAGGAAGGAGACGCGGTCAGACGGCTCGAGAAGCTCCTCCATATCCTCTCCAGCGAACTTCAGGTCCTCGAGCTTCAAAACGACCTGCGCACGAAGGTCGAGCGCGAACTTGGGAACACGCAGCGCGACTACTACCTGCGCGAGCAGCTCAAGCTCATCCAGAAGGAATTGGGCGGGGAAGAGGCGCTCAGCGACGAGGGTGAGGAGTATCTCGCAAAGATCCTTCGGGCTGGGATGCCGGAGGAGACCGAAGAAAAGGCTCGACAGGAGCTCCGCAGGCTCGATCGAGCGCCCTCGAGTTCGCCAGAATCCATGGTGATCCGGAACTATCTCGATTGGCTGACCGGGTTGCCTTGGAATTCACTGAGCGATGACCGGCTCGACGTTCGGGATGCGGCGCGGGTGCTCGATCGGGATCATTTTGGGCTGGCGAAGGTGAAGGATAGGATTCTGGACTTCCTCGCGGTTCGTCAACTCAGCCACTCGCTCCGCGGCCCGATCTTATGCTTCGTGGGACCGCCTGGAGTCGGGAAGACGAGCATTGGGAGGTCGATCGCCGAGGCGTTGGGTCGGAAATTCGTCCGCGTGTCGCTGGGAGGCGTGCGCGATGAGGCCGAGATTCGCGGGCACCGGCGAACCTACATCGGCTCGATGCCCGGGCGGCTTATCCAGGGGATCAAGACCTGCGGGACGCGCAATCCCGTGTTCATGCTCGACGAGATCGACAAGATGGGGGCGGATTTCCACGGTGACCCGACCTCGGCGCTCCTCGAGGCGCTCGATCCTGAGCAAAACGAGCATTTTAGCGACCATTACATCGAGGTCCCTTTTGATCTCAGCGCGGTCATGTTCATCATGACGGCGAACCTGCTGGAGAACATCCCGAACCCTCTGCGCGACCGCATGGAGGTCATCCGCTTCCCGAGCTACACGGAGGACGAGAAGCTGCACATCGCCAAGAGCTTCTTGGTGCCAAAGAAGGTTGGCGAGCATGGGCTTTCGAATTCGAACGTCGGGTTCCAGCGAGGCACGCTCGAACTGGTGACACGGGAGTACACGCGGGAGGCTGGGGTTCGTGAACTCGAACGGGAGATCGCCACGCTTTGCCGAAAAGCCGCGCGGCGGATCGCGGAGGGGCATTCATCGAAGGTAAATATCGACAAGGATGCGGTCAAGGCGATGCTCGGGAATCCGCGCTATCGGTACGGCGTGCGGTCAAAGAAGGCGGAGGTCGGATCGGCGACCGGGTTGGTTTACACCGAGTTCGGAGGCGATATCGTGACGATCGAGGCGAGCCTCATGGAGCCGTTTGACCAGCCGCAGGTTCGGCTGACAGGGAGCCTGGGCGCAGTGATGCAAGAGTCGGCACACGCGGCGTTTACCTACGTGCGGACGCACCAGGCAGATTTCAAAGTTGGGAAGCCGTTCGCTTACGATGTGCACGTTCACGTTCCGGAGGGCGCCGTGCCGAAGGATGGCCCAAGCGCCGGCATCACGATGGCTACGGCGCTTGTCTCGGCTTACACCGGTCGGCCGGTGCGGACCGATGTCGCCATGACGGGCGAGATCACCCTGCGTGGGAAGGTGCTGCCGGTGGGAGGCGTGCGGGAGAAGACCTTGGCGGCGCATCGGGCTGGGATCAAGCATGTGATCCTCCCTGAGGAGAACCTGCAGGACTTAGACGATCTGCCGGAGTCGGCTCGGCGTGAGTTGGAGTTTCATCCGGTGAAGGAGATCAGCGAGGCGATTGCGATTGCGCTGAAGTGAAAGTGGTTTTCGTCATCCTGACGACCTTGGGATGAACGATCTCTGCGCACAAAAAGGATGAAGCCGTCTATCCGCCGTTAGTCCGAAGGTAATTTGCGTCGGTTTCATCCTGTTTTGCGATTCGCTGTAGGTCCCCGGTCGAGTACTGGGCCGCGATGTGGAAGCAATTCTCAGCCGCTTGATAGTTACGTGCCGCAAGGTACAGTCGGCCCAAGCTCCAATTAGCCCAAGCATTGTGAGGGACATAGGTCAGTGCTTGCTCAAAAAAATGCCTGGCGACCGGGTCGGTATTTGCTTGGGAAGCATATGCAAGCAGCGCCGATGCTTTCGCAACTATCGGACCACTTCCGCTCGGTACGGCAAATTGGGCAAACACGTGGTCGCCACCGCTCTTTTGATAAATGATGCTTTTGCAGAAGTCAATTTGGCCTGGGAAAACGTTTCCAGTCATGGCTCCGGCAACGGCAGCTGTAAGACAGTCATCCGGATTTTGAATTGAACTGAGATACGTCGCCAAAATGGCGAGGGATTCGGAGTAATGTCCTTGCCTGAGGGCCACTTCTGCAAGAATGCTGGCCGCGGGTTCCCTCCGATCCTCGTCTTGGAGCAGGGGTACTAGGACTGATCTAGCCTCAGCTAGTCGGCTGGCTCGTGCAAGGGACCATGCGCTCCCGATAGGCGCCATCCTTTGGCGGAGTTGCGACCTGAGTGCCTCAGCCTCGGACGAAGTCGCGATATGATAATGCGATCCGCTCCAAACGAAGAGATCAGGGTCACTTCCCTTGGCTGCGGCTCCGTTTGCGGTCTTCGGCCCTCGCCTTAGCGAACCTGGTGTCTCTCCCTTGACACCGGGACGTAGCTCCTTGGGCGGCTTTGCAATTCCGATACTTCCGCCCTTCGGCTTGGCGATGCGCCAAGAGTAATTCGTTTTGTCTCTCAACCCAACGGATTTCAACTGCGCGCGCCAATCCGGCGAAGTACCCGAAGCCGTGACTGCCGTACTCGCGACCACCAACATAGCGCCGATAGCCGTGCTCCTATTCATCGTTTGGTCCTTGGGTTGGGTCGAAGAATCTCATCGTTCTTAGTGCGTGTTCGTCCATTCCGAATGATTGGGATAGAACACAGAATCACTTTCAATTACATTGACGCGTTAATGCATCCATTGGTTAATTCGACGCCTGCACGCGAGGAGGGGAACATTAGTCGACGTGCCTCACCTCAGGAGCCTTGAGCTCTAGCATCCGATCTAACGCGATCCTCGCCGGGATGGCGATTTCTTCGGTCACTGAGATCAGATTCACAACCTTGCCCTCCACCAGGCTCTCCAGCGCCCAGAGCAGGAAGCTGGGATGGATGCGGTACATGGTCGAACAGGGGCAGATCATCGGGTCGAGGCAGAAGACGGTCTTGTCGGGGTGCTCTTCGGCGAGGCGGCTGACGAGGTTGATCTCGGTCCCGATGGCCCATTTTGAACCTGGGTCGGCGCCCTTAACCTTTTGGATAATGAATTCGGTTGAGCCGTTGAAATCGCTTTCCTTGACGACTTCGAGCGAGCATTCGGGGTGCACCAGTACGTTGATTCCTGGGTAGTCCTGTCTTGCTTTCCTGACTTGGTCGACGGTGAAGCGGGAATGGACGCTGCAGTGGCCCTTCCAGAGGATAAATTTGGCTTGTCTCAGCTTCTCGGAGGTATTGCCACCGAGCGGCTTGAACGGGTCCCAGAGCGCCATGTCTTTGTCGGGGTCGAAGCCGAGCTTAACCCCTGTATTGCGCCCCAGGTGTTGGTCGGGGAAGAAAAGCACCTTCTCGCCTTGCGACAGGGCCCATTCGACGGCGGTGGGGGCGTTGGTGCTGGTGCAGACCGTGCCGCCGTGCTCGCCGACGAAGGCCTTCAAGTTGGCGGCGGAGTTGATGTAGGTGACGGGGATGAGGGATTGTGGATTGTGGATTGTGGATTTTGGATTTGTAGGGTCGAGGGTCGAGGGTCGAAGGTCGAGAATCGGTTCAAGTTGCTTCCAGCAACTCCGTACTTGGAAGATCCCCGCCATGTCGGCCATGCTGCATCCGGCGGCGAGGTTGGGGAGGATCACCTTTTGGTGAGGAGGCGTGAGGATGTCGGCGCTTTCGGCCATGAAATGCACGCCGCAGAATACGATGAACTCGGCTTCGGGGTGCTGCTTGGCCATCTGCGCGAGCTTGTAGCTGTCGCCGCGATAGTCGGCGTGGATGATGATCTCGTCGCGCTGGTAGTGGTGGCCGAGGATGACGAGCCTGCTTCCCAGTGCTTGTTTGGCCTTCTCGATGCGCACCCGGGTGTCGAGGTCGGAGAGGTCGATGTATTCGGGTTCGAGGGCGACTTGGTGCATTTCGGTAGCTTCTATTTGAGTATACGGCGGGGAGGGGGGAGTTGGCAGAAGGCAGTTGGCAGAAGGCAGTTGGCAGAAGGCAGGAAGAGTGTTATGAGTTTCGGGAAAAGACGTCTACAATAAATGCAGATGGAGTATTCCTGGACCGTGGTTTACGAGTGGAGCGAAGACGGCTGGTGGGTCGCCGAGATCGCCGAGGTCCCCGGCGCCATTTCTCAAGGCAAGACCAAGGAAGAGGCAAAGGAGAATGTGCTCGACGCACTCAAAGAATTGCTTGCCTACCGCCGCGAAACGGCCCAAAAAGAACACGCAGGCCAGGTCGAGGTAGTTCGGCAGGCCAGTTAACGGCTTGTCGGCGCGCCGATTTCCAGTCTCTTACATACGGCTTTCGCCGTTCCCCACGCGATCTCGTTGTGACGGGGCACGGCAGCGGATCTGTGTGCTTTCGGGTTCTCCCAAATCGTGTGGTTCCCTCCCTCACGGACTCTCACGCAACCTTCATCTCTCATGTGGTTCTCGAGGTCGCTGAGTTTCACGCGGAAATTGTATCTTCCGGGAGGCTTGTTTCGGCCGCTTGGAGCTCAGAATCGGTAGAGTCCCTTTGCGAATTTCCAGGAAGGGCTACTTCGAAACCGGACCTTGGATGATATGCGATTGCAAGGATGGTTTGACCGCTTTCGCATGGCCGTCCACAAACCCGAAGTAGTTCATCTCGTTATGGCGTGGGGGCGAGGGCACAGTGCTGAAGTCGGAAATGGCGCTTCTGGAGAGAATCGAAGAATCAAAGAGCAGCGCGGTGAGTTCTGGGGTAGATACATTGTCGACGTCTTTCCCAGCGACCCAGCGGGATAGGGCGTAGCCGTATGCGGCGGGGTTTTCATTTACGACACTGGGGCAGCCAAAGACGTGGTCGTTTCCCTTGTATTTCGACGCCGCGACGATTTTGGGGATCCAATCTCCATTGGGAATTCGATCATCCCAATCGGCCTGATAGAGATTGATCGCCGCGATGGTTCGTTTGATATTGGAGAGGCAGTTCCAGTAAGGGATTTGTCGGGGCTTGGCGAGCTTATGCTCGATCCAAATTACGGCCGGAGCTATGATGCAAACAGCGACGAGGATTCGGATGACGGCCACCCGTCCGAGTTTTAGGCTGGACGTACCCTGTTCAGGATCTTGATGGGATTGTTCGCCTTCGCTCATGAAGCCTCCTGATTAGAGGATTCGGCTTCGCTCCGAAACGTTCGCGGCCTTGATCCCCATGAGCAGCAACGCTTGCTCCACGACATCCTCAGCCGTCAGGCCGACGTCCTTGCGGATCAGGGGCTGGGCGCCGTGCTCGACGAACGCATCCGGCAGCGACATCAATGTATGCGGAATTGAACCCAGATTAGCCTCGTGCAAGGCCGAGCGCACCGCCTGCCCGAAGCCGCCGGTCGCCACGTTCTCTTCGATGGTGATGAGCTTGCCGGTCTTTTGAGCGGAGGCAAGAATCGTCGAAGCGTCGATCGGTTTCAGGAATCGGGCGTTGATCACTTCGCACGAGATGCCCTGCTTGGAAAGCTCGACCGCTGCCGCATACGCCGCGCTCACCATCGAGCCGACCGCGCAAATGGTCAGATCCTTGCCTTCCATCAAGACTTCTGCTTTGCCAAAGGAGATCGGCGGGCGGGATTCGGGAAGGCGGTCGTCGGACGAGCCGCGCGGATAGCGCACGGCGATCGGGCCGGAATCGTAGCCCATCATGAAATGCGTCATCTCGCGAAGCTCTGTCGTGTCGCGCGGGGCGATGAGCACCATATTCGGGATACAGGAAAGGAAGCTGATGTCGAATGCGCCGTGGTGCGTCGGGCCGTCGTCGCCGACCAACCCCGCACGGTCCATGAAGAAGCGCACCGGCAGATTCTGGATGCAGACGTCGTGGAGCACCTGGTCGAACCCGCGCTGCAGGAACGTCGAATAGATCGCGCAGAACGGCTTGAGGCCCCCCGCTGCGAGCCCAGCGGCAAATGTGACCGCATGCTGCTCGGCAATGCCGACGTCGTAATATTTTTCGGGATGCGTTTTGGAGAATTTCGTGAGGCCGGTGCCGTCGGGCATGGCGGCAGTGATCGCCACGACCCGCGGATCGGCTTCGGCGCATTCGATGGCGGCTTCTCCGAAAGCGTTGGTGTAGGTGATTGGGCCAGATGAACTGGACATCTCGCAGGCGTCGAGGTCGAACGGAACCACGCCGTGCCACTTTCGAGCGTCCTCTTCGGCGACCTCATAGCCCTTGCCCTTGACCGTCAGCGCATGGACGAACACGGGGCCCTTGACCTCGCGTATATTGCGGAAGATTTCGAGCAAGGTAGGTAGGTCGTGGCCGTCGATCGGGCCAATGTACTCCCAACCCATCTCTTCGAAGATTGTGCCGGTCTCTTCGGGGGCGAAATAGTGGGTGATGCCATGGCGGATACCGGCGGCGACGCGGGTCATCGGGTTGGGCAGCTTCTCGACCATGTCCTTCGCGCGGTGGGCGAGGTTCTGGAGGGTCGGCCTGGAGCGGAGCTTCTGCAGGTAGGTGGTCAGCGCTCCGACGTTGGGGGCGATGGACATCCGGTTGTCGTTGAGCACGACGGTCATGTCGGTGCCGAGTTCACCGCCGTGGTTGAGGGCTTCCCAGCTCATGCCACTGGCGATGGCGGCGTCGCCTGCAATGGCGACCACCTTCTCATCGTTTCCAAGTTGATCTCGGGCGACTGCAAATCCAAGTCCAGCCGAGATTGCCGTGCCGGCGTGGCCTGCTCCGAAATAGTCGAGCTCGTGCTCGTCGCGCTTGAGGAATCCGCTGAGGCCTTTATGCTTGCGAAGCTGGTCGAATCTCTCGAGCCTTCCCGTAAGCATCTTATGCGGATAGGCTTGGTGGCCTGTGTCCCACACGACCTTGTCAGGCGGAATCGAGTAGGCGGCGTAGAGCGCAACGGTGAGCTCGACGGTGCCCAGGTTCGAGCTGAAATGGCCGCCGGTAAGGCTGACTTTGTCGAGAATCGCCTGGCGAAGCTCTTTCGAGAGTTCGACAAGCTCTTTGTCCGAAAGACTGTGAAGATCGGTCGGCTGCACGATTTTCGACAGCAATTCGTAGTTATCGCCCATATAAGATTCCAAGCCTATTCATACCCTCAAATCGCCCTCACGATCTTAAACGCTTCTTCATCGCTTCGCGATCCCGCCGCCCGGGACCCTCATGCGCCCGTCTGCCGAATCCACGCTTCGAGCGACTCGGCAGTTGATGCGGTTCGTGCCGGAATGAGCTCGAAGCACGCAATGCCCTCCCACTGGGCCCGATCCAACCCACCGGGCGCAACCTGAAATGGGGCGCTCTTGGCCCCGACGCGATCGCCCAGATCGAGCGTTTGGCCCTGCAAGATGGTCTGGCTGATAGCGACCAAGAGCCGCTGGGCCGGCGTCTCCTGACCCGGCAGCAGCCCGTAGATTTCGAGTTCGGGTAGCGCAAATTTCGACAGTCCAAGCGTGAAAGCGTGGATGCCGTTCTCGCGGGGCATCGTCGCCGCTCGAACGAAGTTCCGGGCGTCGATCGTGGCGTTAGGAGGATTGGGAGCCCTCAATTCCTCGGGGAGTGAGTAGCGCTGGCTAAGCGGATCGGCGATGACGCCCTCAGTCTTGGCTCCCAAGCGTTGGGCAATGTCGAGCAGAAAATCAAGCGCCGGATAGACGCTTGGGTCGTGCGATTCGAAGTTGAGTTGAACGAGCGTCCAGGTGGCTTGGATGCGGTGGATCACCTCTTGACCGAGCGCACTTCCCATCCTGCTTAGCACGTGGACTCCAGGGTCGAAACCGGCTTCTTCTTTGGGCAGCACCATCGTCTTGAGCACCGTACGGCGGTCGGTTGAAGCGATTGCATAGATACCCCGAGCCATCGGTTGAGCTAGCACGGATTTGTCGGTCGGGCCGATCAGTGGGGCTCCAAATCCAACCACCGCCCCTCCCTCTCCCTTTGGGTTGACGATTTCGTCGATCGATGGCAGCCGGGTGATCGTCGCCAGCACGGATAGATAAAACGAATTGGAGATCCCGAACCCTGGGGTCTTCGGCTTGGACCAGGGCCAGAGGTTCTTGAATCGGCGACTATCGTTTGGACTTGGCATGTGCAGAAGAGACGGCGGCGACCGCCTTTCCATTATTCTGCACCGCGGCGTCGGAATCGATGAGCGCTCCGTTCAGCACCCGCCGCCAAAGGCCCGGAACGAGCGCCAGTGGCCAGGCTCCCGGAGATCTTGCCAACGATGCGGCGACCGGAGATTTGGAGCTTCCTCGTGCGTCGCTCGCGCTCCAGTCGGCTTGGTCTCCTGCCGAATAGGAAACGAGCCCAAACGCGTCCGTCGCCTCGATAGCCGCGCCCCGATTCGGATCGAACGCTTTGCCGTGAGGCAGTCTTACGGTCAGCCAGAATCTCTTGAGCCGCTGCCCGACGCGCTTAGCCCAGGCGGAGACTTCATCTCCTTCGTAAAAGCCGATGAACGTCGCGACCATGACCCACTCGAAGAGCGGGATATTCATGCTGTATTCGATGAACGCATGGAGTCCGAGTGCGCTGAGGAGCACCCACTTTCGGGCCGGCTTGTAGAACACGAGCGTCGCCATGGCCAGTTCGACGGCCAGCGTGCCGTACGTCGTCAGCATGAGGAACGGCTGCTTCTGGAGGAACGAAGGAACCCAAAAACGATCAAACTCGTGCAAATTCAGCGGGAAATAGGTTGCGGTGCCGTCTTTCCAGAACGAGCCGAATGACTTGTTCCAGACAGATGTGAAGTAGAGCAGAGCGACCTGATATTCGAGGAGGCGCTGCGGCCAGAGTGAGACCAGGCGAGGTTCGCGCGTTTCAGTCCCTTTCCAAATACGGATCAGGCGGTCTAGCGAACAGGCCGCGCCGGAAGGCGACAGCGCGACGATGATCACCGACATCCGAAGAAGCGTGTCGCCGCCATGGAGGATCAGGATGTTCCGATGGTGGAGCGTGATGACGCCGAGCGCCAAGATGATCGAAGAAAGCCGGCTCCAGAGGCCGAGGGCCGTGAGAAGCGCGGCCACCATGACCGTGATGTACACCGCCATCGTGATGCCGGTGTTCTGAACTCCATAAAGGAAGTTGATCCGGATAATGTCGCCGACCGCGCGGTCACCAATCTTACTGGGGACGAATCCTCGTTCGCTGAACCAGGCGTCGAAGTCGACCGCAATCATCGCGAAATTGATAAATGCCAACGTTCCCGTGAAGATGCGGAAGACACCCATCGTGACGGGTGAGCCATATCCGAACAAGGCTGTGTTGATCGAGGAGAAGAACCCTTTGATGGACCATCCCGCCTCAGACTGGACTTGACTCAAAATCCAGCCTGCCTTTTGAGGATGTTCTGGTCGACCTCGTAAGTGAAGTACTTGTAGTCCTTGTACTCCTCTTTGGTCACTTTTGAAGGCGGCTCGACGAAATAGAAGTGCCGCCAAAGCTCGATTCGGACGGGTGGGTTTTTCGGGTTTTTGTATTCTTCGAGAGCGATTCTCTGAGCGAATGTCGGCCAGAGGTAGGCGTTGTCGTCGCCGTTCGCGCGCTCGAGGAATTTGCGGTAACGCTCTTTGAGATACTTCTCCGGGATCGAGAGGAGCTGAATGCGGGGGTATTGATGCCGCTTCGAGGTCCCATCCGCAAAGTAGACGACTTCGTCAGCCCAAATGTTGAGGTTAGAAGGATTCGGTGAGAACATGTCCCAGGATTGCCAGAGCCCCGTGCAGAGCAAGAAGTCCGAAATGAACGTATTGGACTTCAAGTACTTTTGGTTCCAAAAGAGGATCCAGTCGCTTCCTGAGGGCTGGCGCGTTCCCTTGGAAATGGCGGGAGCGGGGTTCGGCAACGACCACACCGTGATCGAGAACATGATGAAGATCACGAATAGCTTGACCGGAATCGCGACGTTGGTCTTGGTCGGGGCTGCGGCTTCGTCCATGGGCTGCTTAGGCTGAATTAGG
>JAYROD010000253.1:0-4472 GCA_041911835.1 Fimbriimonadaceae bacterium
GACACGTCCCAGGGAGGATGGTAGAGATTGTGCGGAATGGGAAAGTCATTCAATATCCCCTTTACGCTCCGAACCGACTCTACACCATGGTCCGCAACACGCTCTTTCTTGCGCGTCGCTATTACCGGCGCTACCCAGCGGCAGTTCGAGGCAGGCTCAAAGGACTGTATGTCGCCGTCAAGCGGAAGTTGAAATATGAACCGCATAAGCTCCAAACGCTGGGCCAGGTCTTCAGGGGCTCATGGCACTGGCTCATTGGGCGCTATGGACCGCCTACTGCTCGCTGAAGCGAGCTTGGTGTGCCGAACGTCCAACCTTCGGGGAGATCCTGCTTTTAGGGGGCAACTGAAATGCTGTTGAGTTGGATTGTCGCGACATCGATTGCTGCACCGAGCCTGAAGACCAGAGTGATCGGCGCGTCACTGTTCAAGAACGGGTTTGCCGTCATCGTGCGAGAAGCCGACCTCGGTGGAAGTGGCGAACGTATTTTGGACGAAGTTCCGAATGCGACTCTCGGCACGCTTTGGATCACCGCGAGTTCCGGGGTGAAATTTAAGTCGGTAGTCGCCACTTCCGCTCCGACGAGCACCGAGACCTCGGCATCTAGTCTCGAAGACGTCCTGGGAGCCAATGTCGGAAAGCAGGTGGCGATCAAGATTTCCACGGCTCCCGACGCGCTCCTTCGGGGCAAACTGATGAGCTTCTCAGGCGACACGGCGATCATCCAAAACGAAACAGAAACCTTCGCCCTCAATCGGGGGATCATTCAGTGGGTCTCCGGCGACAAAGGACTTCAATGGAAGAAGACGATTACCGGAAGAAAGCCCGCATATCGATTTCAAACCGAGGGTCCAGCGGACGGCAAGCTGTACATCTTGTCGCTCGAGCGCGGAATGACCTGGGCGCCCGCCTATATGGTGGACATCAGCGACGAGAAGAAGCTCAGCATCACTGCTAAAGCCACGATCATCAACGAGCTCACAGACATCAAGGACCTCGAAGTCCGGCTGATTACCGGCTTCCCGAACGTGCCATTCGTCAGCGTGCTCGATCCATTTTCGATCAATGTGTCGTTCGACCAGTTCACGGGCGGACTCATGAATCTCGGGACGGCCGACGCCATGCGCCGAAACGCTGGATTCGGCGGTCAAATGATGCAGAATGCTGCCCCAATGGAAACTCGGTTCGACGAGGCGTTCAACGTCAGTCAACTCCCCGGGACCCAGGCTGAAGACCTCTTCTTTTACCGAGAGCCTGGAGTCACCCTCAATAAAGGCGACCGCGGTTACTACATTCTCTTTCGATCTGAATCGGAATACGAGCACCTTTACGAATGGAACGTCGCCGACCAGGTGGTCGATAATGCCTACCGGCCAAACCCCGAAGTTCCGCAAAATGAGGTCTGGCATAGCCTGAAATTCAAGAACAACAGCGGGCAACCCTGGACAACCGCGCCTGGGACGACGATCAAAGATGGCCAGATTCTGGGCCAGGATACGCTTAGCTACACGAGCGCCGGCTCCGATACGATCCTCAAGATAACCAAGGCGCTGGATGTCAAGGCGGACGCGTCCGAGGAAGAAGTTTCGCGAGAGAAGGATTACAAACAGATCGCCGGATACAACTATATCGAGGTTACGCTTAAGGGGACGCTTCGGGTCCAGAACATGAAGTCCGAAGCGATCAAGCTCAGAGTCAAGAAAGAACTCTCAGGCACCGTTGTTTCGTCTACCGGCAGTCCGGACGTCAAGGCCATTCCCAAAGGATTACGGTCGATCAATCCGACCCAATGCCTCACCTGGGAGGTCAATCTCAAACCAGGCGATAAGCAGGATCTGAACTACGTCTACAAGGTTCTGATCCGACCCTAAGGCTTGATGCCGATCTTGGTCTTCAGGCGGTAGAGGGTGGTTTTGGTCGTCACATACAGAGACCGGCCATCCTCTCCACCCCAACAAATGCCTGTTGCCGGTTCCGGGGTGGCCACGGTCCCAAGGAAGTTGCCCTCGTCATCGATCATCGACACACCGTCGCCGGACGTACAGTACAAATTGCCCTTTGCATCAACCCTGAGCGGTCCGAGAGCCCCAGGCTTGGCCGGTCGATATTGGCCGGCGATTCTCGGTGAGCTGGGGACGCCCTTTTTGTCGAGATCGTAACGCGTGATGCGGTTGTATTCGGGGTCGGAGCAGTAGAGAGAGTTTTCGTCAACCGAAAGGGTCAATCCGGCTGGGAAACCCTTCTCGATCAGGAGTGTGGGAGGCACGATGTCGACATCCTGCCCCTTTGGCAGAACCTGCGGAAGGACTCCATAGAGGCCCAACTGGGCCCTTCCGCCAGCCGATTCGGCTAAAGGACGCGTCGTGAAGTAGATCGAGCCGTCTCTCCGGCACGCCAAATCGACGATAGGAAGAAAAGGCTTTCCTCGAAAAATCGATGCCACGTTGTGTTGAGCTCCATCCTTGTCGATCACAAAGACGGCCCCCTGAGGGTTCCCCGCGATTAGGCTTTGGCCAGGACCGAAGCACATCGCGCTCGCCGCATCCTTCAGCTTGAATAAGGTTTTCAGAGAGTGATCGGCCTGGACAGCGATCACGTTGCCTGTCGCGGTGTCAGCGACCAGTACGGAACCGTCGGTTTTCCAGAGCGGCGCGCAAGCCAACTCGAATCCGGTGGCGATTTGCTCGAGCTGGGCGGGTGGCGCAATAACCTCTTCCAGCCCTGCCTGATGGCTCGAGAGTGACAAAAGCAAGACTATTGATGAAAACATGAGCATTAGTCTGGATTGGGGACGTAGGCGCCACCGCGACAATCCTTCAGATAATGCAACGCTCGAACCTGCCCAGTCATTTCAAGTTCATCGCGATAAATGGGATCATGCCAACCTTCGATGTCGATGGAGCCGGTAAATCCGCCTTGGCGGAGAATCGTGATGACATCTGTCCAATTCGTGTCCCCAAAGCCGGGGGTTCTGTGCCAAATCGTCGTCACTCCTCCCCGGAGGCCTTCCGATCTGATGATGTCCCAGCCGATCGTGGCATCCTTCCCATGCAGGTGGTACACACGACCCACCCACTTTCTCAGTTGTGGAATCGGGTCGATCAGCGAGACCATTTGGTGGCATGGCTCCCACTCGAGGCCAAGCGTATCGCCGGCAACCGAATCAAACATCATTTCCCAAGCACGCGGCGAATGGGCGATGTTCCACCGCGGCTGCTCCCAAGTGCCACCCATGTCACAGTTTTCGAATGCGATCTTAACGCCTTCTCCTTCGGCGACCTTCGATAGGTTTCCAAAAACCTCTTTGAACTTGGGTATTGATTCATCGACCGGACGATCCTCGAGTGCCCCCGCAAAACCGCAGACCGCCTTGGCATTGAACAACTGGCATGCCTTTATGGCCTGCTCCCAATGTTCGGCGCACTTGGGGTCTTGGAGCGGATTTCCGTACACCCCCAGACTACTGATTACGGCTTGATCGCCGCAGACTTCCAGTACCTGTTTGGCGTATTCGCCAAGGTCGATTTCGGGAAGATACTGCCAACAGGTCAGTTCGAAGGATTCGAATCCGTGAGGCAGGATTTCCTTGAGGTAGCGAACGCCTTTGTCGATGCCGGCCATCGTGCCGATGCGGATGTCTTGGTGATGCACTCGGGACATTTCGCGAGGTTACCTTTGGACGACGGTTGGCATCCGGCTTGTGTCGTGCTACGATAGCTCACGGAGGTTACGCTATGTACATGGTAGTGTCTCGCTGGGAAATGATGCCTGGCAAAGAAGAAGAGTTTGAGAGAATTGGCAAGGAAATGCGTGGTGTTCTCCGAGCTCAACCCGGCGTTTCGAGTGTTTACGGAATTCGCGAAGGCAGCGATGTCGTGGCCGTCGTCTGCTATGACGACGAAGCGACTTACCAGCGCATCGTCAAAGATCCGAACGGACCGTTCGAGACCGCAGCCCGCCAACACGGCATCGAAAACGCTGCGAGGTGGGTCAGTTCAAACCGCGGCGAAGTCCTGGACGACTGATCCGATGGTTGCTGCCCTTCTCACGATCCTCGGGACGGCGCATGGCCCTCGTACGGCGGTCGTCCAGAGGATCGTCGAAGGCGCAAAGCTCCAGGCCGCGGAAGGTGCGACGTACGACGCCAGCTACAGGAGCATTTCCTATCCCAATGGAGATGTGCCTCGAAGCAAAGGAGTCTGTACTGACGTAGTTATTCGGGCATACCGAAATGCCGGCATCGACCTCCAGAGGCTGATTCTCCCTCCATTGTAATCTGTGACCTGCAATCCGATTTTCCTTTTTCCCCACGTAGCCCTTTGAGCCGATGCTTCACTCAAGGCAAAGTAGAGTATAACCGGCAGCGTAACAAGTAGAAAGCCGCTCAACTGAGCGCGGATGCGGTCTGCAAACAGCCATGAGATTGCGCCTGAGAGCGCGTTGGTCAACAAGCCGATCAACGCAAGTATCAC
>JAYROD010000254.1:0-11112 GCA_041911835.1 Fimbriimonadaceae bacterium
ATCAAGTTGGGATCCGAGCCGTCTACCAGGTGTATTGTCAAGCTGTCCATTCGCCCTGTAGGACCGTGACGGCGTTCCCAGATAAGATAACGCGTTCACCTAAGTGGTCGACCCGAACGACGCCTCCACGCTCCGAAAGTTGGTGGCCTACGAGCGATTGCTTTCCCAAGACGCTCGACCAATACGGCCCGAGCGCGCAATGAGCCGATCCCGTGACAGGATCCTCAGGGATTCCGAATGCCGGCGCGAAGAACCTGGAGACGAAGTCATAGACGGGATCGGAACTCTTGGCGGTGATAATCAAGCCACGGCCGCCAAGCGCAAGCACAGTTGGAGAATTGGCGACGAACGCACGGACTGACGCTTCGTCCTCAAGCACCGCGAACTGATCCATTCGATTCTCGCCAAAAAAGATCAGTGGACGAGGAAAGAGTTCGCGACCCGCCGATGGCATCGGAATCGCTCGAGGCGGCTCGGCGGGGAAGTCCATGCCGATCATGCCGTCGCTTCGCAGGTGGCAGAGCAATTCACCGCTCTTCGTTTGGAATCGTATGGGTTCCGTTGGGCTCATTCGGCCTATGGAAAAGAGCACATGCGCGGTGGCCAGGGTGGCATGGCCGCATAGGTCGACTTCGCCGCCAGGAGTAAACCAGCGTAACGAGAACCTCCCTTCTGCGGACGGATAGGTGAAGGCCGTCTCGGAATGCTTCATCTCGGCAGCGACATGCTGCATCCACGCCTCATCTGCGGGGCCTTCGAGCAGGCACACACCAGCAGCATTCCCTCGGAAGGGCTCGGTCGTAAACGCGTCGACGACGCAGATAGGACACCGCATGATGTCCAGATTATGATTCCAGTCGTGAGAGGCCTACCGGGCGACGAGCTCGCGCAAGTCTTCCTCACCAACTTCGGCTTTCGAGTCGGCCATCTTGAGGAAGTCCTCGTAAATCTGCTCAAATCGTTCGTCCGGAAAACTGAATCCCAACTCCATCAGTCGGTGCTTTAATCCGTGACGGCCGGAACGAGCCGTGAGGATGATTTCGCTCTTCTCTGCGCCAACCAGGTGCGGATCGATGATCTCGTAGGTCGTTCGCTCTTTGAGTACTCCGTCCTGGTGGATACCGCTGCTATGGGCATAGGCATTTGCACCAACGACCGCCTTGTTGCGCTGCACGACCATGCCGGTGAGCCTGGAGACCAGCCTCGATGCATGAAGTAGCTGAGTAGTGTCGATCGATGTCTCGACCTTGAACAGGTCCTTTCGGATATGGAGGGCCATGACGACCTCTTCGAGCGCTGTGTTTCCGGCACGCTCGCCGATTCCGTTGACGGTGACTTCTACTTGCCTCGCGCCCCCCATGATTCCAGCTAGCGTGTTCGCGGTCGCCATGCCGAGGTCGTTGTGGCAGTGGCAACTGAATACCGCTTTGTCCGAGTTCGGAACGTGCTCCCGAATCGAGTGAATGAGATGGTAGTACTCGTTCGGATAGGTATAGCCTGTCGTGTCCGGCACATTAATCGTGGTGGCGCCGGCCGAGATCATCGCCTCAACCACGCGATAGACGTACTCGATATCCGCCCGCCCGGAGTCCTCCATGAAGTACTCGATGTCGTCGGTGTACTTCTTAGCGCATTTTACGGCTTTCACCCCGGTTTCCAACGCCTGATCCCGGGTCATCCTGAGCTTGTGGTCGAGGTGATTGTCCGAGACCCCCAAGCCGGTGTGGATTCTTTTGCTCTCAGCGGGCCTCAGCGCTTCGGCAGCCACTTCGATGTCCTTTTCACGGGCTCGTGTAAGCCCGCAGATCGTGACGCCCTTGATCTCCTTGGCGAGTGTGTGAACGCTCTCGAAATCCCCGGGCGAACTGATGGGGAAGCCACCCTCGATGATGTTCACACCCATCCGCTGGAGTTGATGCGCGATTTCAAGCTTCTGAGGCATGCTGAGGTGCACACCGGGGCTCTGTTCGCCGTCTCGGAGCGTCGTGTCGAAAACGAGGACCTGATTTGAACTGGCCATCACCTTCATTATACGTCTCTCTGGGATATCGGAGAACGGTACACTGTGTGCTATATGGCGCAAGTGGACATCAATCTGACGGCTCGGAACGAAGGCGTCTCGCAGCCTTGGATCTGCCGGCTCAGCCGTGAGTTCAATGTTGAGGTCAATATCCTCAAGGCGAACATAGATACGGATTTTGGATGGGTCCAGTTGAGACTGGACGGTCCGGTCGAGGAGATTCAGCGGGCTACAGCCTGGCTGATGACCACGGGCCTCCATGTCGAGGCGCTTCAGCGCGCGGTCGGCGCCACCTAGAGGCATTCGTGAACGATCCGTTCGTTCCGTATGTTCCCGAAGATTTCGATGACTTCTGGGCCCGGACGATTGATGAGTCGAAGAGTCAACCCCTCGACTTTCATCGATCGCTGCACAACGATTTCAACTATCCGGGCTTCAAGGTCGAGAGACTCAGCTTCCGGGGAATGTTCGGCGCGAAGCTGAACGGCTGGATCGCCTTGCCGGAAGGTGGAGGCCACTCGCCGGCGTTCCTCTGGATACCCCCCTATGGGCGGGAGAGCCTGCTTCCGAACCAATATGGCACCCGGGAGGGGTTCGTCAGCTTGAGCTTCAACTTCTTTGGGCACGATTCGTTTCACCAAGAGCGCTACGTGAAGGAACGAGGCTATTTCTCCGAAGGCGCAGCCTCTCCCGAGACCTGGATTTTCAAAATCATGTTACAGAACGCCCTCATCGCAGCAAGGGTTCTCCAGGCACAAATTGAGGTAGATGAAGAGCGAATCGGTGCGATGGGAATGAGCCAAGGCGGAGGTATGGCGATCTGGCTCGGGGCTTTCTCGCCGATTGTCAAAGCTGTCTGCGCCGACATGCCGTTTCTCGGGGCGATGCATTATGCTTTAACTCGAAACGCGTACCGCTACCCTCTCAAGGAGCTCATCGATTTTATGGACACGATTCCCGTGGGGAGGGAGACGGTTCTCAATACGGTGAGCTATTTCGACACGCTGAATATCGCCACACGCTGCGAGAAGCCGACGCAACTCAGCTATGGACACAAGGATCCTGCCACGAGGCCGGATGCCGTTAAGGCGATCTTCGATGCGTTACCTGGCGAGAAGCGGCTGCTCGATTACGATTGGGGTCACGATTGGTACCCGGACATGGTCGATAACAACCGCAGGTGGTTGCACGATCACCTGGCACTGTCCGACCACTAACCTCGGGCCTTGGAGTTAGCCCGATTTGTCCGAAGTGAGCCATTTGATCGACTCCATTGAACGATCGAACTGGGGAACGAATTTCTCCCACAAACCCGGGCTGCAGTAAAACACGAGCCAATAGCCCCGACCTTCATGCATCAATCGAATGGATTTCATGACGAAGTAGTCTTTGGCGTAGCCGCTGGCGTCGACGTCGTTAAACTTGAAAACGTGAAGCATCGCTTCGCCGTCGAGAAACTTGACCTTCTTGTAGGTGATCTCGTGATAGCCCGGAGACTTCAGCCAGCCGACCTGCTCGGCGATGCACCACTGGTCCAAGGTGATGTGCTTAGGGTTTTCGTACATCTGGATGAAACCCTTCGCGATCCCGAGCATTTGGTGAGAATAGCTCCATTTGAGCAGGTCGTCGTTCGTTTTTCCCGACTGTTCGACCGGCTCGACGCTCTGGAATCCCTTTGGAGGAATGATCGAGAACTTTCCGACCGTGCTCTCCCACCGGAGTTCACCGTTGTCCTGGATTTTTTGCTGCGCAAACGCACCGAGAGCGCCCAAACAGAGAATTACCGCCAGAAACCGCATGTTTCACCTCCACGAGTTAGACGCGCGTCAGGGCAGTGGATAGTTCCCAAAATGCGGACTTATTGCAGTGGGCGAAAGGCCAGGATGTGTTCCGGTCGCGCGCCAAGTTCGCCGGCTTTGGCAACGAAGTCGCGGTATCGGCTCACCGCGAGCCCCCCCATCGACCCGGAATTATGCACGACTTCAAGCTCTCCGTCCTTGAGGAGCACGACGCCGCAGTGGCCCATCTCCTTCCCATTTCTGAAACGATAGACCACGACGTCGCCTGGCCTGATGGCGCCTTTGACCTCGCGCATACCAAGAGATCGCATCGTCTTAGGATCGACCATTTCTTTGGTTGTCAACCGTCTCGGAAACTGGACGTCATGGGCCTTGAGATAGTCCGTGAGAAACATGCTGCAGTCGTTCTTGCCCCAGACGTATCGGCCGCCGCGTTTGTAGTAGAGCTCGGCGGCATGCTCGAGACCGTATGGAATCGAGCTTTCGCCGGCGAGCCCGGGGCGGCCCTTGGGAGTCCCGGAATGCCAGCACCAATAAGCGCCAACTCCTGCGCCAAGGATCACGGCGAGCCCCATGAGGCGAATGCATAGCTTCATGTCTGTCGGCATTGTAGCCGACTGCCGGCGTGTAAGCTTGATTTATGCGAACTGGGATCTGTCCGAAGTGCACCTCCGAAACCGTCTATGCCGCGTCTAAAGGGATCCGACTCGGAGACAACAGCTTAGGCGTTGCCGTTTTCATCGGTATGTTCGGCACGCCAAGTTCACACCGCATACTTATGCTCCACATGCGTGTACGTGGAGTTCTATATCGATGATCGCTCCAAGCTACAGGCGGTCGAAAGCAATTGGCACCGCGTCCTGCCTCCAACCTCGGGGCCACCACCCCTCGCTTAATCGTCGGACCAGTGCATCTCCATGTCCCCATGTAGCTCTTGGATGTAGTTCAGCTGAGCATCGTGGTAGAGCACGTGAAACGAGCAGAAGAGGCCCATCTCAAATGGCGTTGTGGAGCCGTTCGCCGTCTCAATCACCCTATAGAGATCCGTTCCTAAGGCTTGTCGTACCGCCTCCATGCTGGACTGAAATTCTTCTAGCGCCCGCACCTTGTCTCGATACTCCGGCGGCGCCACGGCCCAGCCCTCCGCAAAAGGCCAAGGTCCGGGGTCTTCTCCTCGCAGTCGCTTCGCGAATCGGTTATTGACGACGATGATCTCGTAGGTGAAGTCATAAGGAGTACGAGCCTTGCCCTTAATGGGTGTTCCGAGCGCCTCCTCATCCATGGCTTCCAAGTCCGTGATAAATACGCTCCGAGCCTGCTGAAGCTGCTCGTCGACATATTTCAAATGATCGAATTCCGGCATGACTGGAGCTTACTTCACCGGAGTCCGCTGGGGATCGCCAACCGGAATTCCCAGCCCGTCTATCCGGACTAGGTTCGCGAAAACCTTCATCGGGGAAGTGTTCAGAATCGCCATCATCAGCCACATCATCGGGACTGGAAGGCTCCCGACCTGAAGCGCGAACTCGGAGTCCTCCTCGACTTCCAATCGGACGTACTTGGTGGCCCAGGTGTTGGTGACGCGGACGACATGATGCCCCGGAATGAGGTCGATCGTCATCCGGTCGCTGTGGTTGAGCCGCCCGATCTCGATTCCGTCCAAAGAGACGTAAATCCCGCGATAGCGGGTGTCGCGAGCCGAATCCCGAGACAAGTGCAGAATCGCAGGCATCCAACACTATTGACATCCAGAATGGTGTCGAAGGTTTCTTGGACACGAAAAAGGGGACATGTCCAGCCTAAACTGACCGAATTCATGCTCGGGCCGCTTTCTGACCAAAGTAAAGATGAGCCGGGTGATCGGTATTTTTCGAATATGGCTAACTGGAGGTCATCTGTGGACCTGAAGTGTGCTACATTCGGGTGGTGTGGCCGCGATGGTTCACACGACTTGTTTTTGGAGGGACTCTCTTGAAGAAATTTTTGCTAGCGGTGGGCATTGCTGCCGCCGCTGTTGCTGCGCAGGCTCAGTCGATCTGTACCGGGTATGGATTGATTACTGCCGGAGGGGGAGGAGGCGACGGAATGCAAGCCTCATCCATGACATTCACTATTGGCGCCCAGGTGAACCCGTTTCTCACTGATGGGAAGGGCAGGAACGGATATGGCGCTTCCACATGCGTGTTTTACAACGGCAATGGGATTCCGATCGCTTCTGTCTCTATGTACAGTAGATCGATCGACCTCGGCGGTCCCAGCTGTTCATTCACTGGACCGGCGATTATCATCGTGAATGGCAGCGTCACCTTTGGAACCGCTTCGGTGACTGCATTCGACGTGCCGGGCGGAGACGCGTACTTCGTATCGACGTCAAATGGCGTTATCGGAGGAGGCAGTCTGACCTCCGGTGGCGTTTCGATCTACTGAGCTTCGGTCAAGGATCGACTTAAGATGGCCCGTCTGCACTCGCGCCGATGGGCCAATTCGAACCTCCTGCTATCAAGAAGTGAGTCGAGTGCACCTCAGGTGTACGGACGATTCGGGTGGAAATTCGGTTGGCAACGGGCCCTATCCGTTGTCGTTCGGACCGCAATCATGCTAAATTCTGCTCCAGGAGTGTAGCGGCTTCTTCTTATTTTGCGAGGGACAATTCTATGAAGAAACTACTTATTCTCGTTTGTGTTCTGATCGTCGGCGCGGCAGCTCAGGCTCAATCGATATGTCAGGGATATGGCGTTTTGGGCACGGATAACCGAGGCGGCATCATTACAACGAATTCGTTCACCATCGGCGCTCAGACGCCACCCTTCCTCAACTTTGGAAAGGGAACCTTTGGCTACGGAGCGTCGACCTTCGTTGCAAGAGATCCGAATAACGGCAATACGGTCGTCTCGGTATCCATGTATAGCCGAAACATCAACTTCAGCCCCGGCTTCGTGAGTTTCAGCGGCCCGGCGATCATCTACGATGGCGGAGTCTACACATTTGGGACCGCTACGGTGTCCGCATCAGACAGCCTTGGAGGGGACCAGTATTCGGTTTCGACGTCCACCGGCTACTCAAGTTCAGGGGTCGTCGTTTCGGGTGGAATTTCGATCTACTGAGATTCGAGACTAAACGAAAGCTGAGCCATTCCGCCGGAATCTCCAGTGGAATGGCTCTCTTTGTTAGTGGTGATGGTGACCTTCGTCCTCATCCTGAGGAACTTCGGCGACAGCGGCCTCGGTCATGAGCAGAAGCCCGCTGATCGAAGCAGCGTTTTGAAGACAGGTGCGGACCACTTTGGTCGGATCGACAACCCCGGCCTTGAGAAGATCCTCGTACTTTAGCGTCGAGGCATTGAACCCATGCGTGCCCTCTTTGACCTTCTCGACGACGACCGATCCCTCGACGCCTGAATTTTCGGCTATCGTCCGGAGCGGGGCTTCAATGGCCTTTCGGATGATGTTCACGCCGATGGCTTCGTCGCCCTCCACCTTCAGCTTGTCAAGTGCCTTGCTGCTCCGGATGAGTGCAGTGCCGCCGCCGGCCACGATGCCCTCTTCAAGCGCTGCCCGTGTCGCAGCCAGCGCGTCTTCGATGCGAGCCTTCTTCTCTTTGAGTTCGGTCTCGGTCGCTGCCCCGACTTTAAGGACGGCAACGCCTCCCGAGAGCTTGGCAAGACGCTCTTGGAGCTTCTCCTTGTCATAGCTGCTGTCGGTCGTCGCGATTTGCTGCTTGATCTGCTTGATGCGCCCTTCGATGGCTGCCTTTTTGCCCTTGCCGCCAACAATGGTTGTGTTGTCCTTGGTAATGACCATTTTCGTGCAGCTTCCGAGCATGTCAAGGGTGACATTTTCCAGCTTGAGGCCGAGGTCTTCGCTCACGAACTGTCCGCCGGTCAGAATCGCCATGTCTTCCATCATGGCTTTGCGGCGATCGCCGAAGCCCGGCGCTTTGACCGCCGCCAAGGGGAGTCCGCCTCGAATTCGGTTGAGTACCAAAGTTGCCAGGCACTCGTTCTCGACGTCTTCCGCGACGATGATAAAGGGGCGTCCCAATTTCAGCACCATTTCGAGCAGCGGGATGAGCTCTTGCACGTTGCCGATCTTCTTCTCATAGAACAGGATGTAGGGCTCCTCATAGATAGCTTCCATTCGAGCCGGATCGGTTACGAAATAAGGAGACATGTACCCTTTGTCGAATTGAAGCCCGTCGACAATCTCTTGAGTCGTTGCGGTGCCTTTGCTCTCTTCAACGGTGACGACGCCATCCTTGCCGACCATATCGATGATGCCTGCAACCAACTTTCCAATTTCAGGATCGTTGGCACTGATCGTCGCCACTTGGGCGGTACCTGTGCTGCCCTTTACGGGCGTGGATTGCTTCTTCAGGTCTTCGACGATGGCGTCTACGGCATGCTCGATGCCTTTCTTGATGAGCATCGGATTGCTTCCGGCCGCGACATTTCGGGCGCCTTCTTTATAGATCGCCTGCGCCAGCACCGTGGCAGTCGTCGTGCCGTCTCCCGCCAAGTCGTTGGTCTTGCTGCTTACTTCGCGAATAAGCTGCGCACCCATATTCTCGAACCGATTTTCGACCTCGATTTCTTTCGCTATGGTGACGCCGTCGTTGATCACGCTCGGGCTACCGAACTTCTTCTCCAGGACCACATTTCGGCCTCTGGGGCCCAGCGTCACTTTGACGGCGTTGGCCAGCTTGTCCACACCGGCTTCAAGGCTTTTGCGAGCCTCCTCTTTGTATTTCAGTTCTTTCGCTGCCATCTATATCTCCTTTGTGTTCTGTGGTTAGCGCTTCTTGGCGACGGTCTTCTTCGCGGTTGCCTTCTTCATTGCCGGCTTTGCAGAGGCCTTTTTGACGGATGCCTTCTTCGGGGCAGGCTTGGCTGCGCTCTTCGCTGCCTTCGCTTTTACGGGACTCTTCTTGGCGACCGGCTTCTTGGTGGGGGACTTCGAAGCAGCCGGCTTTTTCGCGGCCTGCTTCGCAGGTTTCGGCACTGCCACGCCGCTCACCACGGCGAGCACATCGTCAGCTCGCAGGATCGTATACTCATGGCCTCCGACCGTGACCTCTGTGCCGCCGTAGCGGCCGTAGAGAACCGTGTCGCCGACCTCGACGTCCACCGGAGCGATTTTCCCGCTATCCAGCACTTTGCCAGGACCCACGGCTAGAACGGTGCCACGCTGAGGTTTCTCTTGGGCGGCGTCCGGAAGAATGATTCCTCCTGCGCTGACCTCTTCCTTAGCGGCAACTTGAACGACGATTCGATCGTGTAGCGGTTTTAGCTTCATGATTGGTGTTTCTCCGAGCGCGGCCGGCGAATCGCCGGTGAAACCGTCCGCAGAAGGCCACGCGCTTATGGCTTGGCAGTATACCGTCGAGAGTGCTAAATTTGGCTTCGGCAAGAGGCTCAATGCAGGCAAAAATAAAAGGCGGCAAGCACATCATGTGCCGCCGCCAGTTGTTCCTATCCTCCATCACGATGGAGAATGCTCAACACTATACCGGACTCTCTCGGTCTTCGCTATGCGGCCGGGGGTCGGCAAGTGTCTCGATATGATTAGAGTTTCGTCGAAAGACCTTGCGCCATGACGATCTCTTTTGCATTGTTGACGGTGAAAGCCACCCGATGGGTTACGGAATCGATGATTCCTTCTGCTCCAGGATGCCCATTTCCAGAGCTTTTCACTCCGCCGAACGGCAGATGCACTTCCGCACCGATGGAGGGAAGGTTGACGTAGCCCAGACCATACTCGGCGTGGTCGCGCACCCAACGCCATTTTCGATAGTCTTCGGTGATGACGGCCATGGCCAAACCGTAGTCCGTGTCGTTGTAGACACTCACAGCTTCTTCCATACCATCGACCCCGATGACCGCGACATGTGGGCTAAATGCCTCTTCGCGCAGGCAGAACGTATTGGGCTTGTAGCTGGCGAATCGGTATACGAAGGGTGAGACGAAATTGCCACAGGCGTATTCGCCGTCAGTCAGTTCCTTGCCCTCGACGAGCACCTCGGCACCTTCCTCGATTGCCTTGGCATTGTGGTGCTTCCACTTCGCGACTCCCTCCTGGTTGATGAGGGGGCCCATGAAAACGTCGTCAGTGAGGCCGTTGCCCACTTTGATCCGCTTCACCTTTTCCACGAAGAGCTTGGTGAATTCCGGTTCGATCTTCTTGTCAACGATGATGCGCCCAGAGGACACGCATCGTTGGCCGCTTGTCTTGAAGCCACTAAGAACGGCTGCGTTCGTCGCCAGCTCTAGATCAGCATCCTCTAGGACGATGACCGCGTTCTTGCCGCCCATTTCTGTAGCGGCAAACTTATAAAGATCCGAAGCTGCCTGCTGCTGAATGTATTTGCCGACGGCCCTCGAGCCAGTGAACAGGATCGCCGCAACGTCCTTGTGCTTGACGAGCGGATCCCCGACCGCCTCTCCGGTCCCATGTAGCACATTGACGACGCCCTTCGGAAAGCCTGCTTCGTGGAAGAGCTCTGCCAGCCTGTGTCCGACGATAGGCGTCTCTTCGCTGGGCTTTAGGATAACGGTGTTGCCCGACACCAAACTGGGCAGGGTTACCCAAAGCGGAATGGCGCTTGGAAAATTCCAGGGAGTAATGCAGACGATGACACCCTTGGGTTTACGAAGAATATAAGCGTCTTTGGCGGCGACTTCACTGCTGATCACGTTGCCGATCGGCATTCGACCGAGTCCAGCGACATACTGCGCCATGTGGATCGCTTCGACGACGTCGGCACGCCCTTCGTTGATTGGCTTGCCACACTCCATCGTGACCATCTTTGACAGTTCTTCGACGTCCCGCTTCATGAGTTGGGCGAAACGATCGATGATCTCTGCCCTACGCACCCAACTCCAGTCTCGCCAGGTCTCGTACGCTTCCTTGGCGGCAGCGACTGCGGCTTCGGCCTCCGACTTGCCGCTCAGCGGAGCCGTACCGATCGTTTGCTTGCTGTCCGCAGGGTTCAGGCTTTCGAAGGTTTGTGAGGTCCCAACCCATTCGCCATTGATCAGGTTCTTTGCGGTCACTGGTGCCATAAATTGCGCTCAATCTCCTTAAAATTGAACCTAAGTTTACCTTGTTGGGGCTCCGAGGAGGCGGGCACAGGATGCCGATATGAGAAAGGTATGCTTCTCGTTTCGCGGACTATGGGCTGGGCTAGAAAACTCTTTGTGTGGATGAGCGTGTGCCTGCCTGCGCTTGCTTTGGCCGGAAATGTTCGCGCAGTTGGTGCGACATTGGTCGTCAACGAGGTTCCCGTGCTGACGTTCCG
>JAYROD010000255.1:0-2039 GCA_041911835.1 Fimbriimonadaceae bacterium
ATGGTGCCCTGGGAAGGCGTGCCGGCGGTGAAGCTTCAGGAAATTGCCAAGTTTTCTTTAGAGACGCCGGTGGGCGAGGGAAAATTCTCAAACTCCATTTTTGCCTTCGTTATGAACGAGAACAAATATAAGTCCCTCCCCGCCGACCTGCAAAAGGTGATCGATGACAATGGAGGGATCGAAATGTCCGGGCAGGCCGGGCAACGGGCTTTCGACAACGTCGTCGAGCCTTACAGAAAGCAGGCTGTCGAGAATGGGGATAAGGTGACTTCCCTGTCGCAGGATGAATTCAAGCGGTGGCAGGCGGCAGGCGAGAAGGTTTACGACGCCTGGTTCGCCGAGATTGCAAAAAAGGGTGGCGATGGAAAACGTCTGCTTCAAGATGCCCGTGAATTGCTTGAGAAGAACCGGCGGTAGCGCTCGGCACTAGTTGACGGCGGACGTGCCGCCCTGGAACGGTGCAGGCACGCCGCCTACGAGGAGACGATAGAATGAAAAAACATAGTAGCTTCGGTGAGTTTGTTCCGCGCGATCTCAACGTTCATCCTGCAACCTATACGCCGAAGTATCGCTTTTCTGAGTTGCGCTCACCCCGGAGGTCTCTGGTTCCCTTGGCGAGCACCCTTTCAGAAATAACGGGTCCAACCTTCGACCAGGTTACTTTCGAGCGCGCGGATAATGATCTGATCCTCAATGGAGCCCACGATGGGCTTCCGCTTGGGGAGCGGATAGTCATTCATGGTTATGTGCTGGATCAATGGGGGCGAGCCGTGCCGGATGCCCTTGTTGAGATATGGCAGGCCAATGCGAGCGGTCGCTACCGACACAAAAAGGATCAGTATCTTGCGCCGCTCGATCCCAACTTCGGGGGTAGCGGCCGCACCCTTACCGATGCCGAAGGTCACTATCGCTTCCGCACGATCCGTCCGGGAGCCTATCCGGTCGGCCTGGACTGGCGTCCTGCGCATATCCACTTCTCGATCTCCGGATCGGGATGGGCTCAACGTCTGATCACTCAAATGTATTTCGAGGGCGACCCTCTGATCCGATCGTGTCCCATCGTGGGAACGATTCCGACCTCGGCGCAGATCGATCGCCTCATCGCCGTACAGGACGAAGCGCAGTTTGTGACGATGGATAGCCGTGCCTATCGATTCGATATCGTACTCAGAGGCCGGCGGGCGACTTGGTTCGAAAACACACAGGGAGACGACACGTGATCGCCCCAGTCAAGCTTCTGACTGAAACTGCCTCTCAAACGGCCGGACCTTATCTACATATCGGTCTCGCCCCGGAGTATGCCGGTATCACCAAATTCAAGATGCCGTTCGGTTCGGTCCTCACGGACGCCAAATCCCGCGGCGAGCGCATCCGCATCGAGGCGCGGATCTTCGATGGTTTGACCACACCCGTGCTGGATGGGTTGCTCGACCTCTGGCAGGCGAATGCCGACGGCCGCTATCGACATCCGGGCGATCGTCAGAACAAGGCGCTCGATGAAAGCTTTACGGGATACGGTCGGGCCTGTTTCGATACCGAGGCAGGTATCTATGCCTTCGATACCATCAAACCGGGGACCGTGTGCGGGCGACTAGGAGATCATATGGCTCCCCACGTCAATCTCTGGATTGTGGCGCGCGGCATTAATATCGGT
Organism: Fimbriimonadaceae bacterium; assembly: GCA_041911835.1. Lineage (GTDB taxonomy): Bacteria > Armatimonadota > Fimbriimonadia > Fimbriimonadales > Fimbriimonadaceae > JAYROD01. The sequence continues at coordinate 1,655 of JAYROD010000255.1, forward strand.
CTGCACACCCGCATGTATTTCGCGGACGAAGCGCCAGCCAACGCTGCCGATCCCGTTCTTCGCAGCATCGAATGGGAGATTCGCCGGCAGACGCTCATCGCGCCGCGTCAGGAGCGAGACGGCAAGGCGATTTACTCCTTCGACATCCATCTGCAGGGAGAAACAGAGACCGTGTTTTTCGATCTATGACCAGTTTCAAACCCCTACCTACTGATCGCCGTTCCAGTGATGGCTCGGCTCTAAGACCCGAGGAACGACTCATGCCCTTGAGCATACGAACACAGGTTGGAATCATTGGCGCGGGGCCCGCCGGGCTCTTGCTGGCATATATGTTGAGAAGGGCGGGGATCGATTCGGTAATTCTCGAAAAGCGGAGCCGTCCCTA
>JAYROD010000256.1:0-2492 GCA_041911835.1 Fimbriimonadaceae bacterium
AGGCAGGCGAGCCAAAGAAGCCATCGACCGCGCCCGCGAAACCGTCAGCGAAACACTGGGTTGTTTATTCGGAGAAGTGCTCTTTACCGGTTCTGGGACGGAGGCCGCCAATATGGCGATCATCGGAACCGCGTTGGCAAACCAAGACTCGCGTCGGAATCGCGTTTTGATGGGGGCGGCGGAGCATCACTGCGTGCTCCACACGGCGCCGACTCTCCAGCGCCTGGGCTGCTCCGTCGAGTTGATCCCCGTGGACCGATTCGCGCAGGTAAGCGTCGATGCGCTTTCGAGCATGATCGACGACGATGTTTTGCTCGTCGCCGTCATGCAGGCTAATAATGAATTGGGGACCCTGAATCCAATCGAGAACCTAATCGATATCGCGCATCGGTCGGGCAGCCTGTTCTTTTGCGATGCGGTGCAAACGCTCGGAACGGTCACTCTCGACCTTGGCCGCCTCGATCCCGACATGATGAGCTTTTCCGCCCACAAGATCGGAGGACCCAAAGGAACCGGAACGCTCTTTCTTCGTTCGGGGGTCAAAATAAAGCCTCTCTTAATCGGTGGTGGCCAAGAACGAGAAATGCGCGCCGGCACCGAAAACGTCGCGGGAATTGTCGGATTTGGCGCTGCTCTGCTCGCGCCAGTAAACGCAGAAGGAAAGCGCGCCGCACGCACCGCATTCTTGGCGAAGCTCTCCGAGCTGCGCGATGACTGGATCGCAACCGTCCCAGCTGAATTGGAAACGCTCCCAGGCCACGCCCATATCCGATTCCCGGGGATCCAAGCCGAGTCGATGCTAATCGTGTTGGATCGCCTCGGCTTAGCGGCCAGCAGTGGGGCGGCGTGCAGCAGCGGGAGCCTCGAACCAAACCACGTCATGCTGGCATGCGGCTACGATGCTGTGGAAGCTGCCGAGGGTCTTCGATTCACGTTTGGGCGCGGCAACACCATAGCCGAAGCCCAACAGGCGGCGGAGCGAGTGTCGGCGGCGGCCGATCAGATTCGAAGCGCGGCCCGGTGAGCCCCATCGTCATGCGCCCTGCGCGGGTACATTGGAGTTCGATGAGCCTTCCGATCGAGGACCTCACACCCCGCCAAATTGTCGCCGAGTTGGACAAGTACATCGTGGGGCAGGAAGCGGCAAAGAGGGCCGTAGCGGTAGCGCTCCGGAACCGCTATCGACGCCAGCAGCTCCCCGCTGCCGAGCGCGACGACATCTTGCCCAAAAATATCCTGATGATCGGACCGACAGGTGTCGGGAAGACCGAAATCGCCCGAAGGCTCGCCCAACTGGCCCGCGCTCCGTTCATCAAGGTCGAAGCGACGAAATTTACCGAAGTCGGTTACGTGGGAAGAGACGTCGAATCGATGATTCGAGACCTTGTCGCGGCCGCCGTGCGCTTGGTGGAAAAGGAGAAGGTCGAACAGGCACGGCCCCTCGCTGAGAAACTGGCGCTCGAACGGTTGGTCGATCTCCTCGACCTCGAGCCGATTCGCCGCACCAAGAAGAAGAAAGCCCAGCCCGTGCCGCATGAGAATCCGATCATGCGCCAAGCGTTCGAGGTCTTCGGCAGCAAATTCGACGACGAATATCCGGAGAACTTCGACTATCCCGACGAGGATGACGAACGCAGACGCCAGCAACGCCGGCGCAGACTCATGCGAGAGATCCGTGAGGGGAAGCATGACGATCGACTCGTCGAAATCGAGACCGAAGAGCAGTCGAGCCCGTTCGTCCAGGTGTTCACTCCCCAGGGCATGGAGGAGATGGGACTGGACATCGGAAACATGGCGGGGTCTTTCCAAGGCAGGCGCAGCTCTCGAAGGCTCACGGTCGAAGAAGCCAAAGAAGCGCTCATCGAGATCGAGGCACGCAAGATGATCGACGTCGCAGGACTCAATAAGGAAGCGGTCACCCGAACCGAGCAGACCGGCATCATCTTCCTTGATGAATTGGATAAGGTCGCAGGCAAATCGGGCGGCTCAGGGCCGGACGTCAGCCGGGAAGGCGTGCAGCGCGACCTCCTGCCGATCATCGAGGGCTCGACGGTAGCGTCCAAGTTCGGCCCGATCCGGACCGATCACATTTTGTTCGTCGCCGCCGGAGCATTTCACATGGCCAAGCCGAGCGATCTAATCCCTGAGCTTCAGGGACGCCTCCCGATACGCGTGGAGCTCGAGAGCTTGACCGAAAACGACTTCCGACGCATCCTCAATGAGCCGAAGAATGCGCTGATTCGGCAGTACCAGCAACTGCTCGCGGTCGAGGGAGTCGACGTGACCTTTACGGAAGATGCGCTCGACGAAATCGCCCACTTGGCGACGGAGGTGAACTCTCGAACGGAAAATATCGGTGCGAGGCGTCTGCACACGATGTTGGAAAAGCTGCTGGAAGACATCCTTTACGACGCGCCAGAGATCGAAGTGAAGAAGATCAAGCTCGATGCGAAGGCGGTCAAGGACCGGTTGAGTTCGTTGGCGAAAGATAC
>JAYROD010000257.1:0-6099 GCA_041911835.1 Fimbriimonadaceae bacterium
AGCTCGGTTTACCCTAAGGAAGCGTGACCTTCACGCGGTGTTTGTTGGTTTTCAACGTATAGGTTTTGTGCGGCTCTGGTCGAAACGACTTGATGAGCATCTGAATCCGACCGTCGGCGCGTCGATAGTTCGCCGCTGGAATGGACCCCGCCGAGAACGTCTGCATAACGTTGTTCATCGTTCCCGTCAGAACGTTGTCGTATTGGTTGGTGGTCCAATTGTAAAGCTGGAGCTTGATCGTACCGTTGCCCGATTGGTTGAAATTGGCGTCGACCTGCACGCTCATCGTGGCCGACGCGAGCTGGTCCGTCATCATCCCCACCACGAGGGTGGCCACATTCTCCTCGAATGCGCTGTCCAGCACCCAATTCGGCCACAACGTATAGGTCTTTCCATCCACCGCCAGCAGGTGGCGTATCGTCCCGGCCCGCTGGCCGTATAGCTTCTGCGACAGATCGGTTATCCATGCGAATCCGTTCGGAAGAATCTTCAGAATTCGACCCGTGGAGTAGCTCAACAGGTAGAGGTCTCCATTTGCATCGACGTCGATCGAGCTGATGTTGCCCAGTGCGCCGGTATTGCTCATTTCCGCGGTGTGCTCGATAAGGTTCGAGGCCGTTGCATTGCCAAACTGGTCGTAATTGAGCTGGATCGACCAGACTTTCCCATCGATGTACTCCGCGAAAAAGTAGCGCCCGAACGCATCGCCGGATAGGAGTCCGCGGTCGACGTAACCGCCGGTGATCGATTGGCCGTTGGGCCCCGAATGCTGATAGACATAGATGGGATCGGTGAACGGGATCGCATTGGCGCCTGTTAAGCCGGTGCTTGCAAAACCTTCGCGGATTCGCCAGCCATAATTGCGCCCGCTTACGCCGGCAGGCTCGAAGTCGACTTCTTCCCAGGTGTCCTGGCCAACGTCGCCGATAACCATGGCGTTGGTCCCGAGCATCGCGGCGCTGTCAAAACTGTATTTCCAGGGATTGCGAAGCCCACAGGACCAAATCTCTCGGTCTCCGTTTACGCCGTTGAACGGATTGCTCGGCGGGATCGCGTAGTTCTTGTTCGGATCGGCTGGGAAGTCATCGCCATTGATGTCGATCCGGAGCATTTTGCCCAGCAGCATGTTGTTCAACGTCTGCGCGCGGTTGCCTGGATCGTAGGACGATCCGCCGTCTCCCATGCCGATGTAGAGGTATCCATCCGGACCGAACCGGAGCGTCCCACCATTGTGGTTCGGGAACGGTTGCGCAATCTCCAAGATCGGAAACAGGGTTGAGATATTGGCTGAAGGTGGATTCGACCCAGGGGTCCTGGTGAGTCGAGCGACCTTGGTGTTTCCAGTGGTGATATCGGTGTAGTCGATGTAAAAGTAGCCGTTTGAGGCGTAGTTGGGGTGAAATGCCAGGCCGAGCAGCCCGCGTTCCCCGCTGTTCGTGCCCGATTGGGTCACGATCGTATTGAGGTTGATGACGTCCGTTGCCTGAAGCACGCCGTTGATGATCGGTCGAATGCGGCCGCGCTGCTGAACGACGAACTGAATGCCCGAATTGGTCGGGTCTTGGATCATCGCGACGGGGAGCGACAGCCCTGACACGTAGACCGCCGTCTTGAATTGAGCGGATGCAGAACCGATGAGTGCCGCACCTAATAGCGCCGCTCCGGCGCATTTCAAACCTCGAACCACCAATCTCACCTCTCAAATAGGGATCAGCGCCAGGCGCCTCCCACGAACTTAGCCCACCCTGATCTTCGACGCCCCAGAGAGGCGCATTCGTTCGAATTCCGGACCCTAAGTCGAGGTTTCTTGGACGAGAGTGACAGCCGTGCCGTAGGCGATGACCTCGGTCACTCCCGGGGCGACCTCGGTCGCATCGTATCGCATGGCGACGACAGCGTTCGCCCCCACCTCGGCAGCGTGCCGAATCATCAACTCATAGGCTTCCTTGCGGGAAGCTTCCGCCAGCTCGGTGTAGAGCGATATCTTTCCGCCGGCGAGAGTTTGGAAACTGGCGCCGATCGAGCCAAACATAGAGCGGCTGCGAACGGTGATGCCCCGAACCACGCCGAACGTATGGGCCACTTTGTACCCGTCGAAGCCGTTTGAGGTCGTCACCCAAGCATGAAGGTCCGCCATGCGTCTACATTACCTGGGCTCAGATTGAGTCCGGCAAGGCGTTGTCCCCGGCCCAAAGGTCCCGCAATTCCTCCGTTTCGGAACAAATCCCGGTACACACCCCATACTCCAACCGTGACTTCATCGACCAGTCTCCGGATCCTCATCGTATCGGCGCCCTTGTTCTTCGCCGCGTGCGCCGAAGCGGGACCGCCACCACACAAATTGAGTGCTAGCAAGGTGACGAATCCCCCTAGGATCGATGGCGCTCTGGACGACGAAGCCTGGAAATCAGTGGCGAAGATCACCGATTTCGTGAACCCGTTTACGAACACAGCTCCTGAGGATGCTACGGAGGCGTGGATCGGCTATGACGAAAAGGCCGTCTATGTCGCGTTCTACTGCCACATGCAGAACCCCGGCGAGCTCGTCGCAAGGGCCATCAAGCCTGGCACCGACCTTCAAGGGGAGGATTTCGTCGTCCTTCGGCTTGATCCGTTCAATTCCAAGCAAGACAACCTCAGCATCTCCCGGTATCAGGTGAACGCTCTTGGCACCCAGAACGACGAGATCGCCGGTGGACGTGCCGCCAAACGCGAATGGCGAGGAGACTGGCAGGCTGCCGCTCGACGAGTGAGCGACGGCTACACGGTCGAATTCGCGGTGCCTTGGGAAGCCATGAACACTCCCAAAGGCAAGGGCCCGCGAGACATGACCATCAACTTCCTGCGCTACTTTGGCAAGAAGAATATCAAGGCGATCTGGAGCAATACCGGCCCCGCAGAGAAGGTCGAACTCAACGGCATTTGGACTGGGGTCGAGTTGCCACAGCCGAAGGCGCCTAAGCCTCAGTTTCTTGCCTACGGACTCTTGGACGCCGAAAAGAACCATCTGTCCGGCGACGCGGGACTGGATATCAGATATCCGGTTTCGACGGAACTCACCGCAGTCGGAAGCATCAACCCCGATTTCAAGAATGTCGAGCAAGCAGTCAATTCGATCGCGTTCACCCGTGGTGAGCGGTTCCTCGGCGACACGCGGCCTTTCTTCGCCGAAGGCAAGGATCGGTTTGTGCTGACGCAGGACTTTGCCATCGGCGCCCTTTTCTACAGCCGGCGCATTGCAGACTTCGATGTTGGCGCCAAGCTCTACGGCAATCTAAATTCCGCGAACAAGGTAGGAGCGCTGGCCACACTCGGTCGGGACAACACCTCGGATGCGGTCTTCAACTTAAGCCATTCGGTCGATAAGCTGGCCTTTGGAACCTTCGGAACGATTCATCACACGCAGGGGCTCCAGGACGACTGCTTGGGTATCAACGCCTCGAAGGCAAGCGGCAATTGGTCCGTCGACGGTGAATTCGTGCACCAGAACAAGTCCGGAACTAAGGCCAAAGCGTTCGATTATGCGCTGGACTATATCATCCCCAAGCTCCTGATCGACCTCCGCTACCAGAGCGTCAGCCCCGATTACAGCCCTTCACTGGGGCTCGTCTCGTTCAACGACTTCCGGGGCGTGGGGCTTTATGCCGAATACAACGACGAGTTCAAGTCCCGATTCGCTCAGAAGCTCAACGTCCAATCGTATTCGACAGCGCTCGATCACTTCGATCATTCGATTTTCCAGCGCACGTCGTTCCTCCAGGCGAAGCTCCTAACGGCCCGAGGAGACCAACTGATGCTCTTTACCGATCACCAGCTTTTCGACGGCCTGCACGACGACGTCTACGGCTTTGGCTACACCGTTGGCGCCCTGAACCGATTCTGCCAATACGGATTCAACTTTCAAGCGGGCCACCGATCGGACGACCCCTATCAGCTCCTCAACGTCAAGGGCACTTTTCGGGTCTTCGGTAAGCTCGACCTTGGCCTCCAAGCTGCGCTTCAGCAGTTTCAGGGGACCTCGCAACAGTACATCGGAACGTTGAGTTGGGAGATCGATCCGGTTCGGTCGATCGTGGCAAGAGTCGTCAAAACGGATTCGAACGTGAATGCCTACTTGGCCTATCGTAGCGCGGGGATAAAGGGCAAAGAGGTCTATGTGATCTTGGGTGATCCGAACAGCGCTCGTACTCGCGCTCGGGTCGCGTTCAAGCTGGTTGTGCCGTTCTAAAATCGACTCATTTGGTCGAAAATTTTTCTCTACGTTCGGGAACTTTTGGCACGGCTTAGCCGATGAAATATTTTGGGGATTATCCCTACTCACAGCTACAAATCAACAACCGGAGGTATTTCATGTTTCGCACGAATCTGAACCTCGATCCGATTGCTGAGATGCAGCAATGGATCCAGTTTATGGACCAGGCCTACAACAAGGCCGCTGGGACCCAAACTCAGCAGACGATCATCCCGATCGACCTTTACGAATACGACAACGAGCTTTTCGTTCGCGCCGCGATGCCGGGCGTCCAGCCTGAGAACGTCAACGTCACCGTCAATGACAGCGTCCTCACGATTACGGCTGAGATCCATCCGTGGAGCGGCGATGACGGGGCCGAAGTTCGGTGGTTCCGGTCGGAACTGCCTTATGGCAAGTTCACCCGATCGGTACGATTGCCGCACCAGCTCAACTTCGACGCCATCTCCGCCGAAGTGGCGGACGGAATCGTTCTGATCCGCATCCCGGGCCTCGAAGCGCTCAAGCCCAAGGTCGTTCAGGTCGCCGTCAAGGGCGGCACGACCTCGAAGAGCGTGACACCCAAAAAGGAGTTGGCGGTGGCCAACAACTGATCCTCCTCGGTGCCGTCTAGAGAGCCCTGCGACCGATTCGACGCGGGGCTCTTACCTATTTGCCCTCGAATTCCGGCTCGTTCGGCCTGGGCAGCCGCTGTTCGAACGGGAGCAAGACCGGGAACGCCTTATGCGGCTCGTGCTGATACCAATAGGCCGTACTCGAATAGTCGTTCCAGAGCTTATTTGCGTGGCCATGTTCGATCGTTACGCGAATCGACTTCCTAAAGCGAATCGGGTCTTCTATGTGATAGCGATAAAGAGAGTTCTTCCCTTTCCAGGGCCAGCTCGAATTGCCCGAATAGAGCGTTAACCCGTGGTATGGCGCAGAGAACTCCTCCTGCGGACAAAAGGCCGTGTTGAAGTAGTCCTCGGTCCCTGTCCCGTGGAGAGACGGGGGCCAGGGCTCGCCGTCGATGAAGATCATGTCGTCGCCCTCGCCGTACCAGTCATTGGCCTGGCGGTGGTAGCAGTCCACGTCGAGGTGGCAGCCTACGTAAACCCCGTCGCCCTCGGCGTCAAGGATGACGTAATTGTCGTCACCCGTCACGTTCGGCCTTCGAGCCCAGATCTCCCAGAGGTTGTCGTTGGTCAACTTCTCGGTCAGCCAGCCCTCTGTCGGGTTCTCGCGCCGCCATTGGCAGTGGAACCTTGCAGGCTTCGGGAGCAGGGGGGCGTCGTGCTGCTCGTAGTCCACATAGAAATAAACGTTGGCCGTCTCCGGGCCTTGATTTTCCAGCTCGATCTTGGCGCCGTCGAACGGCATCGGCCACCAGCAGTTCATCCCTCGCCCGTCGTTGGGGCTCATTTGCAGAGGCAGAGAGTTGAAGTTCTTGTGTCTCCCATGGCCCATGCCGAAGAAGTCGCCCAAGGGGCACTCGACGCTCGGGCTCTCCTCACCATCCCACCACATGCGGATAATGACCGCCCTCAGGAAGTTGGGCCCGCCGCCGCCAACCGTCATCCAGATGTGCTTGACGCAGCCGGCGGTGTCGGACTCCATCATGACCTTCTTTTGGCCCGGCTCGTAGTACCAAAAATCGCTATTGTTGCCTTCTCGGTCGAAGCTGCTGGCTCTTTTGGAGCGGAAGTCGCGGAGATAAGGGAGCGAGCCAAGGCTGGTAGGTCCGATCATGGGGGAGAGTTTAGCTCAGGGGGAAGGGGGGTCGAAGTTCAGAGTTCAAAGTTCGAAGTTCAGGGAGCAAAGTTCGGAATTCGAAATCCACAGCCCACAATCCACAATCCACAATCCAC
>JAYROD010000258.1:0-3477 GCA_041911835.1 Fimbriimonadaceae bacterium
CGCCATCAAATTCCGGGCCGTTTCGCGGGCCCATGCGTCAATTTCGAGAATCGACTCGATACTTGCTGAAACGGGATGGTGCTCATCCATCGTTCTTTGAACGATCTCGGGGATTTCAAGGAAGCCAACTTCTCCCCTCAGGAAGGCGTTGGCCACCTCCTCATTGGCGGCGTTCATGGCGCAGGGCATCGTTCCTCCGACCTTTGAGCTTGCGATTGCGATGCGGATGCTTGGAAACGTCTCGTGGTCCACCGCTTCGAAGGTCAGGCTCGGTGAATCCAACGGATTCCAGGGCGGCAGTTCGTTCGGGACGCGTTCCGGATACAAGAGAGCATACTGAATCGGCAGCTTCATATTCGGCCAGCCCAATTGACCGAGAACGCTTCCATCGCGGAACTTGGCAAAGCTGTGCACGATGCTCTGGGGATGGATGACGACATCCACCTTGTCGAGTTCGACACCGAAGAGCCACCGGGCCTCGATCGTTTCGAGTCCCTTGTTCATCAGGGTTGCGCTGTCGATGGTGATTTTCCCCCCCATGCTCCACGTGGGGTGATTCAGCGCTTGCTCGACGGTAATCTCGCCGAGTTCGGCGCGCTTTTTGCCTCGAAATGGACCGCCCGACGCCGTCAAAATCAGGGATTCGATTTGATCGGGCCGGTAGCCTTGGAGGCACTGAAAGATTGCGCTATGCTCGCTATCTATCGGTGTCAGGAGCACCTTGTGGCGATCGACCATCGGCATGACGATTTCGCCAGCCGCCACGAGGACTTCTTTGCTCGCGAGCGCGATGTGCTTGCCAGCCTGGATGGCCGCAATAGTCGGCAATAGTCCCACCACTCCCGCCACGGCTACGACGACGACATCTACGTCGTCCCTCGTCGCGATGTCGATCGCAGATTCGATTCCGTCTCTTGCGACGAGCGCCGTCGACTTGGCCCCAAATAGCTTGGCTTGACGCTCCAGGAGCGCCTCATTCGCGTGAGCAGCGAGAGCGGTGACCTGAAGAAGGTCCGGATGCTGGCGAATGATGTCGAGCGTCTGCGTCCCGATGCTGCCCGTGGAGCCAAGTATCGCGACACGCTTCACGGCGATGAGTTTAGCCCAGAGTCGCTCTCTGCCATAATCTCACCCATGCCCTCGGCAACCTCATCTGTGCTCCGCCTCGAATTGGCGGAAAGCGTTGCCAAGGACCTTGTCGGCCGTTTTGGCACCCCGCTATACGTTCTGGACGAGCAGATATTTCGTGAGCGAATCCGGAGGTATCGGCGTGCCATGGCTTCCTCATGGCCTCGGTCGGAGCTTTCTTTGGCCTCAAAAGCCAACAGCACTTTGGCTTTGCTCTCCATCGCCGCTGAAGAGGGCTGCCTCATCGACGCCGCTAGCGAGGGTGAGCTGAGAGCCGCGCTTCTCGCCGGCGTTCCAGCGAGCCGCTGCCACCTCCATGGAAACAACAAGAGCGTTTCAGAGCTGGAATTCGCCGTGGAAGCGGGCGTGCACCAGATCGTCATCGATCACTTCTCCGAAATCGATCATCTCGCCGAGATTCACTCTCGGGCGCAATCGGCTTCCTTTCCCGAACTTATCCTGCGACTGGCACCGGGCGTCGACCCTCAAACTCACCACAAGATTTCAACGGGTCAGGCCGACACCAAGTTCGGTTTCAACATTGCCGACGGCTCTGCCGAGCGAGCGCTCTTGAAATGTACTGAAGCCGGTCTGCCCGTCAGAGGATTTCACTGCCATGTCGGATCGCAGCTTTTCGACCCGGAGGCCCAGGAGGTCGGCGGGGAGACGCTTGCTGAATTTGCGGTTGCTATGCTTCAGCGCCATGGGTTCCGGACGGAACTTATCAATGTGGGTGGAGGTCTGGGCGTTCATTACACGGACAGCGACCCAGAACCCATGCCGGTCGAGGAGTATTGCCGGCTCGTGGCAGCCTCCGTTAGGAGAGGGCTGGGGGACTCGGGGCTCGACGTCTTGCTGACGCAAGAACCGGGGCGATCGCTCGTGGCTGAGGCTGGCGCCACGCTCTACCAGGTTGGTGTCGTTAAGACGGTTCCATCTTCTTCCGTTGGACAGCGCACTTATGTTGTGGTGGATGGCGGATTGAGCGATAACCCCAGACCTGCTCTCTACGGAGCAAGATATACAGTGCGTCTCATTTCTAAAGACCCGGGTGCCGCACGGAATCCAGTGCAGGTGACGGTAGCTGGCAAGCATTGCGAAACGGATAATCTGTTTGAAAATGTGACGCTGCCGGCAACCCCGATGGAAGGCGACATTATTCATGTGAGTTGCACGGGGGCCTATAACAGTTCGATGGCGAGCAATTACAACCGCTATCCGCGACCCGCGACTGTTCTTATTCGGTCGAACGGAGAGTATGCGATCGTCCAACGCAGAGAAACGTGGGATGAAATGTTCGCTCGCGAATTGGGCGCTGATGGGAGCCAGTTCTAGTGCCAAGAGACTTCAACGCGCTCCAATTCTTCATTACGATTATCGTCGTCCTCGTCGCGTTAGGAATTCACGAGTATGCCCACGCCAAGATGGCGGACGCGGCAGGCGATCCGACGCCAAGGCTCTATGGCCGAGTCACACTCAATCTGTTCAACCACCTCGACCCGATGGGCACCATCATGATCATCATCACGTCGCTTACGGGCTATGGCATTGGGTGGGGCCGTCCGGTCCCGATGGATCCCCGTAAGATGAGGAATCCACGCTGGGATCACTTTTGGGCCGTCGCCGCCGGACCAATTTCGAATCTCATCCAGGCGGGCGTGTACGCGATCATCCTTCGATTCGTCGGAGCGAGGCATGAAGCGGCGCCCGAATGGGTCTACATCCTTTTGGTCATGGGGGTCGTCGTCAACCTGTCCCTCTGTTTCTTCAATTTGATACCCTTGGGTCCCTTAGATGGGCACTGGCTCGTTGGATCATTTCTCCCCGATCAGACTCGAATTCGGTGGTATCTCTGGAACCGGCAGGTGGGCACTTTTCTGCTTTTCGGTCTGATTCTTGTTGGTCAGTTTTCCGGTTACTCCATTTTGTCAAGAGTGATCGGGCCGCCCATAAGCGCCATGTTTCGATTTATGACGGGGTTCCCGATTTAGGAGTTTGATGACCGCTTCCCAACGCATTTTGAGTGGTATGCAGCCCACGAGCCCCAAGCTTCACCTCGGCAATTACGAAGGGGCGCTGCGCAATTGGGTCGAGCTCCAGGCCGACTTCCAACTTTATTGTTGCGTGGTGGATTGGCACGCTCTCACAACCATGTCGGACGATCCGAAACAGATCGCGCGCAACACGCGCGAAGTCGCCAAGGACTACATAGCGGCGGGAATCGATCCTGACAAGTCGGTGGTCTTCGTTCAGTCCCATGTCAAGGAGCACGCCGAACTCCACCTTCTCCTCAGCATGATGACCCCGCTTGGCTGGCTAGAGCGGGTGCCGACCTACAAAGAGAAGCAG
>JAYROD010000259.1:0-3572 GCA_041911835.1 Fimbriimonadaceae bacterium
CGAGGCCACGCGAACCGCCTTCATGGCGTAGAGAATACACAAGTGAACCCATTCCTCCCCAGGTTGACGACCTTCCCGCTTCTCTTAGCCGTTCTGCTGGCCTTGACCGGCTGTGGCGCGAACACCCTCGTCGGAAGATGGAAGGTCGAAGGGCAGTCCATCTCCGGCATCGAAGAGTTTGATGAAAACGGCAGGTTCGAGGCCACCTTGGGCTATATGACTCCAGTCGGCGAGATCAAAGCGGCCGTCAAGGGTGACTACTCGAGCACCAATACGACGGTGACGACATCGGTGACGGATCTCGAGATCGATCCAAAATCGCTTCCCGCCCCCATTCTTGATCGGGCCACCGAACGGGTCAAACGCATGGCGTTCGTCACCCAAGTCATCCAAATCAAGTGGATAGGCCGTGACACTATACAGGCAACCGCTCCCGATGGAAGGAAATTCAAGCTCCAACGCTTGAAGTAACCTGTCTGCGAATGTCGATCGAAGAGCGGCTAGCGGGAGTCTTGGGAGTCGTCATGGCCGGCGGAAGCGGTGAGCGCTTCTGGCCGCTGTCTCGGGCCCTACGACCGAAGCAATTTCTCCCATTGGGCGAGGAGGGCCGCTCCTACCTCTGGGAAGCATGTGAAAGGCTGAGGGGACTCATCGGCGCCGACCAGATTTGGGTTGCAACGCAGTTAGATATGGCTCCGATGGTCCTGGCCGACGTGCCATTCGTGCTTCCGGAGAAGATCATTGCCGAACCCGTCAAGCGCAATACGGGAGGCGCGGTCGTATGGTCCACCGCACATCTCATCGCCAGCGGAGCACCGATGACCTCAGTGATATCGACGGTCAGCGCAGACCATCGGATCCGGCCGACATCTGGATTTGCGAACACATTCAAGAAGGCAACCGAATGCGCCCGAAAAACCCATGGATTGGTGACGCTCGGCATCAAGCCAAATCGCCCAGATACGGGCTACGGATATATTGAATTATCTGCCTCGGAAGATCAACACGACTGGGTGAAAGTCACTAAGTTCCATGAGAAGCCCTCCCCTGAGGAGGCGAAGCGCTATGTCGATTCAGGACAGTTCCTATGGAACAGCGGTACCTTTTTTTGGACCCTCGAGGCCCTCTATCACGAGTTGGAGAAAAACGCCCCGACCCATTTTGAAGCCGTCCATCGGATCGCAGCCGATCTCGGTGCCGGACGGATCGAAGCAGCAGCAGCCGTTTTTCAAGACTTGCCTTCGATATCGATCGATCACGCGCTTCTCGAACGCTCTGATAACGTCTACGTCGTCCAAAGTGAATTCGAGTGGGATGACGTCGGGTCTTGGGAGGCTCTCTCCCGGGCGCTCGAATCCGACCCCGAGTTCAATCGTCTGATCGGCGATGCCCACGCCGTGGACGCCAGCGGCAATCTGGTGTTCAACGAATCCGGCTCCCAGGCAGTGTTCCTCCTCGGCGTCCACGATCTGACGGTCGTGGTGACGCACGACGCCATCTTGGTCTGTCCGCTCGACCGGTCGCAAGACGTGAGGAAGGTCGTCCAACTCGCCCGGGAAAAATCACCCGACAAGTTGTAGCCGCTTGTCCATCTAAGAGCAAGATCGGGTCGAGGCGTCGTCGAATCTTGCCGTCCAGACTCCCATTCGAACCTCAATTCCTAGCGGGATGAGCGGAATCCTCTTCCCTGGTGAAAGTGCCGCACGCACTTTTGACGTCAGCCGATGTGCTCGACCTATGGAATCGGCTCATTATGTCTGGAAAATGCACGTGGCGGATAGCATTTGGCAGCTTGATGGCGGCACTGGCCACGATATCGATGGCCGATACGGTCTTCATAGACGGAACCGGCTTCAAGAACTGCGTGGCGGGTAAATCAGGGCTAGCGGTCTACACCGTGGTGAACGGCACCGGCGTCAACATGGCGCTCCCGGATCGCAATGCGATAATGACCCTCCAATTCCCCAATTTCATGGGGTTTATGAATGCAAATTTCCTTCGTTTCACCTTGAAGAACAATGGCCTGGCGCCTGTTGACGTCACTTTCTCCCTAGAGAGCGCCGCCGGAGCCAGCGAAGCCTCGTGGGGGGTTCTGGCTTCGATCCCCGGCGATCGAACCGTGACGTTTCTCATTCCGCTCATCTCGGCGACGTCCTTCAAGCAGACAATGCTCCCGTCGCCGAACAACAGCATGTACCAGCTCTACCCGCGAGGGACCCTGAACATTTACGGCATCCGACGGCTGCGAATACTCAACAGCGAATTTGGCGTGCCGGTCGACTTGACCGTGAACGATCTCAGAACGGTGAACCTGCCGCTCGCACGATCGCAATATGTCGATGCCTTGGGCCAGCAGAACCAAATCACATGGACGGGCAAGCTGAACCCAAGTGATCCAAACGCCCTCGTCAATAACGGCCCGTTCGTCGGCGTGTATCCCTTCGGCGCCGATGAGTTCGGCGGAATCGCAGGAACGGGCAGCGTGCCCCGGAACCGATTTGGCGTGGTCAGGGACTCCGGCGGGCGCTGGAGCTTCGTGGACCCGGCCGGCAACAGATTCTTTTCTACGGGAGTCGTCGGCGTTGGCGCGACGACATGGGCAACCGTGGGCGGCAAAGAGAGCGCTTATGTGTCTCTTCCCTCTCAGACCGGGGCGTTTGCGCAGCACTGGTCCACTATTCCCGGTCAATGGGGAATTCCAACAAAAGTCCTCAACATATACGGCGTCAACCTCCAGAAGAAGTACGGAACGGCCTGGAAGCAAGTCGGATACGACATCTTCATCAACCGAATGAAGAACTGGGGCTTCAACACACTCGGGGGAATGTTCGAACCTGAATTGGCCCAGCGACAGGCGATCCCGTCCATGCCCGTCGTTGGCGTCAGCGGCGTCTTCGCCAAGCTGCCATCCATCCGGGGTGGCGCGGTAATGCCTGACGTCTTCGATCCTGCGTGGCCGCCAGCCGTCGCGGCATCAATCAACAATAAGCTGACCGTCTTCCCAGAAAACGCATATCAGGCTGGATTGTTCGTCGATAACGAACTGCCCTGGGGAGATGGGCATTCGTCGGATCCGAAGTATCGGTATATGGTTCCAATCGCGGTACTGAGTGGCTCTTCTTCACTGAAGTCGAAGATTCAATTCGTCAACGATCTAACGGCCAAGTACGGCACGATCTCGGCGCTCAATTCAGCTTGGGGCACTAGTTACGCAAGCTTCTCTTCGGTACTCAGCTCGCCTCCATCGCTTCCCAACCCGATGCGACCAGCGCAGGCGTCCGACTTCCAGGACTTTGCGCTCAAATTCGCTCGCAAGTATTTCTCGACTATCAAGGGGGCGCTGCAGGCACGATCATATGGCGGTCTTTACCTTGGCTGCCGGTTCGACATCTATACTCCAGAGGCGGTCACGGCCTGCATGGAGTCTGCGGATGTGCTGAGCTTCAACTGCTACGACAAATCGCCAGATTTCCACGACTCCGATTTGAAAACCCTCGACTTCCCAGTATTGATCAGCGAGTTTGGCTTCGGAGCGTCGGATATTGGCCGAGTGGGTTGGGGCATGTATCAGA
>JAYROD010000260.1:0-4868 GCA_041911835.1 Fimbriimonadaceae bacterium
AAACCGGGCAGTACGGGCCAGGCAGCGCTTACGGCCGCGATGCAGGCGAGAAAACCTTCGAGTTTCAACGGCAGCGTGTACGTCTATGATGCGACGAACGAGAATGCCGTCTTCAGCTCGAACTTCGTCTATCGGAAAGGTGGTTGGGCGCTTCACCAACTGCGGCACATCGTCGGGAGCCCTACGTTCTTCGCCATACTCGCTGCCTATCGTCAGCAGTATCAGTACGACAGCGCGACGACCGACGATTTCCAGGCAGTTGCCGAATCCGTCTATGGGCATGACCTTCATTGGTACTTCAATGAGGCTGTGTACGCCGTGGGATCTCCCCAGTACCAATGGGGTTGGCAGACAACCTCAGTGAACGGAAAGAACTACCTGATGCTGCACATCAAACAAGTGCAGAGCGCCAGCTACCCGATATTTACTTTCCCGGTCGATATCCGGCCAACTGTTGGTGGCATCAAGCAGCCTTTAAGCGTCTGGGACAACGCAGGAACTCAGAATTTCGTCCTTCCGCTCACCGGTCCGGCAACAGCAGCGACCTTTGACGAGGACGGCTGGATTCTTAACTCAGGCGTTGCATCGGTGACATACGTTCCCGGACCACCGAAGATCGTCCAGACATCACCTTTGCCCGGTTCCTTGGCGATCAAGCCGACCCAGGTCAAGATCACCTTCCATACACCGGTGACGGCATCGGCCGCGAATTTCAGCGTCGTTGGCAGCAGAGTGGGGAACCAGCCTTTCGCTTATAGCTACGATGCGCCGAACAATACAGCGATTCTAACGTTTTCGAGCTACTTGCCAAGCGACCGGTACACGGTTACCGTTTCCGATTCGCTCACTGCGGTGAATTCAGCCCAGAGGCTCGATGGGGAAATGGCGAATCCCGCATCACCCGCTTCGCTGCCTTCGGGAGACGGCGTGGCGCAGGGCAATGCGGTGTTCGTATTCCAGGCCAAATCGGATCCAATTCGGCGAGGCGGATAAGCGCTACGTGCAACAAGTCGGTTCACAACATCGCTCGGACTGAGCGTTAACCGGAATCTCGGTATTCTGCATGTCATCGAGGATTGTGTAAACCTCCCATGCGTTGCCATCCGGATCGCGCGCCCACACTTTCTGCTGCTTGGCATGGCAGCAAACGACATCCTCCTCGATCGACTCGACCAGTCCCGCAGCGTCCAGGCGATTGATCGCCTCGGTCACCTTTTCAGGACTGTCCACGAGGATGCCCAGATGATTTAGGGCGCCGCGTCCGAAGTCGTCCTGGTAGGCGTTCAGGGCCAATTTGAGGGCCGGGGACTCGATGTCGAAGTTGGCATATCCCGGTCGGATTTTGTGGGGCTGAGCCCCGAGTAGGTCGCTATAGAACTTCACGGACTTCTCGAGGTCGCGGACGTTGAGAGAGAGATGTAACTTAGCAGCAGCCATTGTCTTGGCCTCCTTGTGCGTAGGGTTGAAGAAACGCGATGAGCGCTCGGAATGACTCCGCGTTCGGCGTGCAGATCATTGATTTCCCCTTGCGGGAAATTCGAATCAGACCCGCTTGCTCCAGTTGATGGAGATGGTGGGAGACAGTCGAATTGATCGTTTCCGATCCAGTAAGCGTGCAACATACCTGCCCCGCGGTCGGCCCAGAGCTGGAGAGAACCTCCCCTTGCTCGGTGAGCTCAGCCGATTGGCAGCATCCCTGTAGGAACTCGACAATCCGTAGCCGACTCGGCTCTCCAAGCGCCTTGAACGCCTTCGCGAGGTCTAACATTTCGTTCATCATCGAAATGATACCATACATTTCGATAGTTGTCGAAATAAATTCGAAAATTGGGTCAAAATAGTGAGATGCGGATTCTTTTCCTATGCACGGGCAACACCTGTAGAAGTCAAATGGCTGAAGCCTGGGCGAAAGGTCTCTCCAAACCAGATGTCGATTCTTGGAGTGCAGGTTCGGAGCCAGGAGAAGCAGTGAACCCAAATGCCGTTAAAGTGATGGGTGAACGCGGGATCTCGCTTGAAGGGTTCATCCCGAAGGGTTTACAGGCTGTGCCAGCTCCCATCGATCTGGTTGTCACGCTCTGCGACAACGCTGCTCAAAGCTGTCCGACCTTTCCCGGGGCCGGGGCGGTCCAACACTGGGGTCTCCCCGATCCGGCAGACGCCACCGGCGACGAGGCGCAAATCTTGGAGGTGTTCCGAGCAAGTCGAGACGACATCGAACGCCGGGTACGAGAGCTCCTTGGCCGACTCGATCTGCTCGCAGAGAGCGAAGCAAAAGAGGCCGCTCAAGTGAGCGACCTCTGACTTTGCGGAATCGTTGGTGAGTTAGCGGCCCATCTGGGCGGGGATTGCGTATTGGAACGGGGTGGGTGTGACGCTTCCATCACCCATCATTCCTCGAACGGTGAGCGCTTGGCTGACCGCCGGTACCAGGAAGCCATTGTGCTGAACTGCCGGAAGCAGCCTCACGGTGACATCCATGAAATGAGTTGGAGCAGTGATTTCCTCGCCCGTCCGTCGATTGCGAATATGGAACACGGACCCGTCGCCGGCGTTGGCTCGGGTCAGGAAGATGTCGAAGAATGAGCTCATTCGACTCATATTCTCGGGCACGGTAATCGGAACGACGAGGTTTACGTCTTGGCTGATGACCTGAAGCCGGAACGGCGCGCGTACCCGTTGGACGGCCGGAAGGAGAAGGCCAATCAGGCCGCGGATGCTCTCGGGGGAGTTACCACCCTCCTGTACGGCCGGCAGCAGGTTTATCGGACCGAATGTGACGACGCCAGTTGGGCCGTCATTTCCGCCACCTTGGGCGCCCGCGCGCTGGATGAAAATAATGCCGCTAACGGCGAGAATGCAGAGTGCGACGACCAGGGTCGCGATTCGTGTTCGTCCGGACAGAAGGCTTCGAGTGATGACTGACATAACAGTGTCTCCTTTTTGGTTAGATAGTTTTCTTTAGGATAGGCTTGATTTCGACGAGATGGTGTTTGAAAGCACACCTACGCGTCTACAACCCGCAATATTACTGGGTCAAAAGATGACCGGTTGCTTCGCTGGGAGGCTGGCGGGGTCAATGCCGCGGACAAAAAGAATGGCGCCACCTCGGTTTTTGAGGCGGCGCCGTCTATCGGACCGGGCGATTACTGTGTGGGCAATCCGGTCTGCCAACACTTGACGGTTGCGCCGCCTTGGTTGTAGGCCTTGGTGCCCCACTTGAAGTTGTTGCAGTCGAGCGTCTGGCTAACTTTCATCCATTTCGCGTGAGTGTCGGCAAAGACAAACACGTTTCCGCCCGTGTGTCGGCCGGAATGGATGTAGATGATGTGCGGGTAAGAGCCTCCTCCGAACGGCGCCGTCGCCTGAGCGTCGAAGATCTGCTGAGCCCGTTGCGGACTCACGCTGTAAATGGAGTTCGGGTCCATAATCGCGCTCGTGTCGTAAGGAATCGTTCCCGCTGCATCCATTGCATAGGCGTCGGTGGGTCGGTGCGACTTATTGGTCGTGCCGCCGGGACCCTTTCCGCTGATGACGTTCGTATAGTCCGAGAACTCGGTAATGACGATCGTGTTGGCAACGCCGTCGATTGCGGTTCCACTGACGACGTTTTGCGGCTGCCCGATGTTCACGCCACCAATACCGCCGCGCGGTCGAGGCATGATGGCTTCGTTGGCCGTATAGCTCAGCCTCGGCGCCTGGTTGTCCTGGATGCCGGTGCCAGGTGTAAACGAGACAGACCCTCCTCCGCCTTGGCCCATGTTGTTGCCTCCGTTTGGACGATCATCCCAGTTGGTCGGGGCGACGCCGGAAACCTTGTCGGATGGACACACGAACATCTTATAGTTCTTGATGTAGGGTTGACAGAATCCCGACCACTGTTCGATACCCGTAGCGTCGAGATTTCCCGCGGCGTTGGGATTGCGGTAGTAGTAGGCGGGCATATAGGTGTCGTCGAAATCGGCGAGATAGAGTTGAATAGCCGTACCCATTTGTTTGGCATTCGAAAGACAGCTAGTCTTCTTTGCGGCTTCTTTGGCCTGGGCAAAGACTGGGAAGAGAATGGCGGCGAGGATGGCGATGATGGCAATCACCACCAGGAGTTCGATGAGCGTAAACGCTTTTCTCAGCAAGGTAGACCTCCAACGGTGCTTCGGCGGGCGTTAGGCCCTCCAGCAGTGAGTCTGAGCGCCAAGGTCCTCTCCGTGCGGCTTTGTTATCGAATCTTAACGGATAGATAACCGACCCTTAATTCGGCCCAATGGATCAAGAAAAAGGGCCCCTATCGCGAACGATAAGGGCCCGGTCCTGACGATCAGGAGGAACTACTTTTTGACCAATTCCTTCTCGGATTTCTTGCCGCCTCCCGGCTCCTTCTTTCGGAAGATGATGTGCTCATCTTCCTCAGCGTCAGCGATGATCGTGTCGCCAGATTGGAACCGCCCGAGGAGCAACTCTTCGCTCAACGGATCCTCGATGTACCTTTGAACGGCTCTTCGAAGTGGCCTTGCGCCGAGGTTCGGGTCATACCCCTTGTCAACCAAGATGTCCTTGACCTTGTCGCTCAGTTCGACAGTGATCCCCATTCCCGCGGCAGACTCGTTGACGCGCTTGAGATAGAGATCGGCGATCTCGAGAATCTCTTCTCGTCGAAGATGCTGGAAGACGATGACTTCGTCGACACGATTGAGGAACTCCGGCCTGAAGAGTTTCTTCATCTCTTCGAGCATCTTGTTCTTCATCGTCTCGTATGTTCGCGGATCGTTTAGATCGATCTTAACGTCGCGGAAACCGAGAGCCTTGTCGAGTTCGATCGGCTTGACTCCGACGTTCGAAGTCATGATGATCAGCGTATTGCGGAAATCGAC
>JAYROD010000261.1:0-9593 GCA_041911835.1 Fimbriimonadaceae bacterium
ACTCAACGATTGGCTCGTCTGCATTCCCCGTCGGGAGCTTTCCGTCCTATTGGGCGGCAAGGGCGCTTAGGCCATGGCCTCCAGATACTTCACGCCCGAACCCGTGTTAAAAAGCACGACGCTCTCCTTGCCATTCAAAAACCCGCTTTCTTGCAGCTTGCGGGCAGCCGCCAGGGTCGCCCCACCTTCCGGAGCCGCAAAGATTCCGGTCTTTGCCCCGATCTCTTTGGCCGAGCTGATCATCTCCTCATCCGAAACGGTGAGCGCTGTTCCCCCAGAGGCCCGGATGAGGTCAAGCATGATGAAGTCGGCGATCGCCTTCGGAACCCGCAATCCGGAGGCGGCGGTGTGGGCATCGGGAAACTCAGGCGCGAACCGCTCGCCCTTATCAAACGCCGTCGCGATGGGCGCACAACCCTCGGCCTGCACGCTGACCATCTTGGGCCGCTTGCCGTTGATCCAGCCGAGCCGCTGCATCTCTTCGAACGCCTTCCACATCCCGACCAGCCCGGTGCCTCCGCCCGGCGGATAAATGATGACGTCCGGCAGATGCCAGTCCATCTGCTCCGCAAGCTCATAACCCATGGTCTTCTTGCCTTCGAGCCGATAAGGCTCTTTGAGGGTGCTGAGATCAAACCATGTGTCCTCGGGCGCCGAGCCGCTGGCCACTTGGGCGTCGATGATGCGCCGGATTTCGAGAGCGCAGTCTGTAATGAGGCCGTTAATCAGCCGAACATCGGCCCCCAGACATTCGCACTCGATGACGCAGGCCCGCGGGGTGTCGAGCGGCATGAATACGTGCGCCTTGAGCCCTGCCTTTGCCGCATAGGCCGCCAACGCGCCTCCTGCGTTCCCGGCGCTCGGGACCGCGAGCGACCGCGCTCCGAGGTGCACCGCCATCGAAACCGCAACGCTCATTCCCCTTGCCTTGAAGCTGCCCGTCGGGTTGACGCCTTCGTCCTTGATATACCAATGGTCTCCGAACATGGGTGTGGGATGAAGAGGCGTGAACCCTTCTCCTAAGGAAATCCGCTCGCAAGGAGGCAGGACTTCTCGATATCGCCACATGGAGGCGCCGCGATCTCGCAGCGCCTTCTTCGGAAAAAGCTTGGGATCGAGGGCATAGACGGCGCCCAAGGGCTTTCCGCAGTCGCAAAGATTGATCAGAAGATCGGCGCTATGCTCCTTTCCGCAGGCGTAGCAGGCGAGATGGGTGAGCATGCGATAAGCTTACTGCGCGGCCCATCACATATTTTGTGGCAATTGATGTGATCCGCCGGCCTGATCTCGTACTAAAATCAGGATAGAGCGATTCCCAGGAGGTCGAATCTTATGCCCTCATACACGATTAACGTCAATGGCAGGAACCAATCGGTCGATGCGCCGGCTGAAATGCCCTTGCTGTGGGTCTTGCGCGACTTGTTGGGATTGACCGGATCGAAGTACGGTTGTGGGATCGGCGCGTGCGGCGCCTGCACGGTCCTTTTGGACGGTGAGGAGATTCGCAGCTGTATGGTCCCAGTTTCGCAGGTTGGCAAATCCAAAGTTCTCACGGTCGAGGGCCTATCTGAAGATGGCACCCACCCGGTGCAGCAAGCTTGGATCGCCCAGGACGTAGCCCAATGCGGCTACTGTCAGGCCGGACACATCATGAGTGCCGTCGCCTTGCTCAAGAAGAAGAAAAACCCGACCGACCAGGATATCGACGCCGCATTTGGCGATCACATTTGCAGGTGCGGCACCTATCAGCGGATTCGCGAGGCCATCCATCTGGCCGCGAAATCGGGAGGATCGAAATGAGCAGCAAAGAAGCATTGAGCAGACGAGGATTCCTCAAGATCGCGACCATCGCAGGAACTGGCCTGGTGATCGGCTGTTACCTGCCGGGCAAAAAGGCCGAATCGAAGGGGTCCGAAGGTGGCGCCGTCTTCCAGCCGAACGTATTTGTAAAGGTCGAACAAGACGGGACGGTCACACTGACCGTTTCCAAGTCAGACATGGGCCAGGGCGTTCGGACCTCCCTCGCGATGATTCTCGCCGACGAAATGGACGTCGATTGGCATAAGGTCAAGGTCGAGCAAGCACAGGCCAATGAAAAATTTGGTGGCCAAGGCACTGGCGGAAGCAGCAGCATTCGCTCGATGTGGGGACCACTTCGCAATGCGGGCGCTGCCGCCAGGACGATGCTCCTTGCTGCTGCCGCTCAGACTTGGGGTTGCGCGGTTGCCGATTGCAAGACCATTGACGGCTCCGTCGAGGGTCCAGGCGGTAAGAAACTCTCCTATGGCGAGCTTTCGGCCAAAGCGGCAGAAATGCCGCTGCCTGATCCCAGCGCCGTAAAACTTAAGGGTCCGAACGAATATGATCTGATCGGGAAACCGACGAAGAAAGTCGACGGCAAGGCGATCGTGACGGGAAAGGCGAAATACGGCTTGGATTGTCGTCCTGCCGGGGTCAAGGTCGCGGTAATCGCCAGGCCAAACGCGTTCGGCGGTCAGATTTCGTCGTTCGACGAGGCTGCCGCAAAGGCGGTTCCGGCAGTACACGGGGTATTTCAGGTTCCGAGTGGCATCGCCGTCGTCGCCGACAATACGTGGGCAGCGCTACAAGGTCGGAAGGCGCTCAACGCTCAGTCGGCAGGCGGGGACACGTCGCTCGACAGCGCCCGAATCAGGCGTGAACTCCAAGCTCAGACGACGCCATTTGAGAAGGTCACTGGAGCGGCAAAAGTGGTCGAAGCTCGCTTCGATTTCCCCTATCTGGCGCACGCGACGATGGAGCCGATGAATTGCGTCATTGTTCCAAAAGGCGGCCAAGCCGAGGTTTGGGCGCCCACGCAGGTTCCCGAAGGAGCCCTTCGAACGGTCGCGAACGGCCTAGGCCTGGCGCCAGAAAACGTGACGCTAAACGTCACCCTGCTGGGCGGCGGATTCGGTCGAAGACTCCAGACCGACTTCTTGAGCGAAGCAGCCAGCGTCGCTAAGGCGGCCGGCATGCCGATTCAACTGATGTGGAGTCGTGAAGACGACATGCGGCACGATTTCTATCGACCCGCATGCCACGCATACCTGATGGGAGCGTTGGACGCGCAAGGCAATCCAATTCTTTGGCAAAACCAGATGATCACGGCGGGCGGCGGCCGAGGCGGACGTCCTGGACGGCGCGGTTCTGCGGGGATCCCCTACGACATCGCCGAAGCCTCTTTGACAGGAGGAGGCGCTGGGTTCCCGGTACCCACGGGCGCATGGCGTTCAGTCGAGAACACCTTGACCGGATTCATCAACGAAAGCTTCATCGACATGCTCGCTGCGGCTGCAGGCAAGGATGGCTTTGAGTTCCGTCGTGGCCTCATCAAAAACGCACGACTTCGCAACTGCCTTGAGGTCGCAGCCCAAAAAGCGGGGTGGGGAACTCCATTGCCGAAAGGCTCTGGCCGCGGAATCAGTTGCTTCGCGGGCTATGGATCGTACATCGCTCACGTGGTCGAACTCTCGGTGGACGCGAAGGGCAAGGTTCACCTTCACCGAGTGGTCTGCGCGGTCGATTGCGGAACAGCGATCAATCCGTCCGGAATCGAAGCCCAGGTGCAAGGCGCAACCGTCGATGGACTGTCGACGGCCCTGAAAGCTGCGATCACCATCGACAAGGGAGCCGTGGTGCAAGGAAGTTGGGACACCTACCCATGGCTGACGATGAACGAGATGCCCAAGATCGAGGTGACGATCATCCCGAGCCAGGAAGGACCTGGAGGAATGGGAGAAGTTGGATTTCCTGCAACGGCTCCGGCGGTCGCCAATGCGATCTTCGCCGCTACCGGAAAGCGGGTGACCCACCTCCCGATCAAGCCTTCCGATCTCGTATAGGAACGCCCACCATGCGCGAGCTTGTTCCCGAACTCGAGGAATGGCTCGCGCAAGGACGCCGATTCGCCCTGGCCACGGTGACGGCAGCGTGGGGCTCTTCTCCGCGCCCTGTTGGGTCGACCATGGCGATCCGGGACGATGGGCTTTGCATTGGATCGGTGAGCGGCGGCTGTGTCGAAACGGCGGTCCGCGAAGCGGCACTCGAGGTGCTTGGAGGAGCAAATCCTCGGTTGATGGAATTCACCTCGGGAGAAGGGGTCTGGGACGTCGGGTTGTCCTGCGGCGGGCGCATCCACGTTTGGATCGAACTTGGTTGGCCATTTCGGCAGGATCAGCGGGACAGAGTTCTTTACGCGGCCCTCATCAAGCTCCTCCAAGGCGGTCAAAGTACGCTCTTCGTTTGCTCGTTGGACGCGAAGAATCCGATGCTCGCTTTGTACGTTCCCGGCGGCACTTGCATAACGAATTCTTCCGATCTTGAACCTCAGATAGTCGAAACCGCCCTTCAAAGATATAATGGAGGTCAGAGCGGCGAAGTCGAAATCGGAGGTGTCCCCTGCTTTGTCCGATTGTTTCCTTCTCCGGAACGTTTGATCATCGTTGGGGCCGTCCATATCGCTGAGCCGCTCGTAACTTTTGCCTCCGTGTTAGGGTTCGAAACGGTCGTTATCGATCCACGGGAAAGTCCCGTTACCGGACTTAATCCCGATTTGTTTATTCGGAAATGGCCGGCCGAGGCGCTCATGGACATGAACCTTAACGCGAATGATCTTTGCGTGACCTTAACTCACGATCCCAAAATCGATGACCCCGCATTAGTCGCTTTCCTATCGAGCCCTGCTCGATATGTCGGCGCCCTCGGAAGTCGGAAATCGCATGCTGAACGGCTAGAACGACTCGCAGCTTCTGGATTTTCTGAATCCGACCTATCACGAATTCACGGTCCGATCGGCCTCGATATCGGTGCTAGGACAGCTCCTGAGATTGCACTCAGCATAGTCGCGGAGATTGTAAAGGTTCGGCGGATGCCGTGAGGATCTCTGCAATCGTTCTCGCTGCGGGACGTTCATCTCGTATGGCTGGAGGAAACAAACTTCTCCTGCCTTGGGATGGATCGACTGTAATTCGCCATGTCGCCGACACGGTGCTCGAACTCCATCTATCCGAGACAATTCTTGTCCTCGGGCACGACCTTCAAAAGATCGAAAGCGCTACATGTCGATTGCCAGTTCTCTACACGATAAATCAGGATTACGCTCTAGGCATGGGATCGTCCATTGCACGAGGCGTGTTTGCCGCGTCCCCGGAGTCGGAAGGCTTTCTGATCTGTCTTGGCGATATGCCTAGGGTATCCGTTTCGCTGCTATCTGCCATCGTCTCGGGTGGCGCACCCGACGGCATTACATATCCGACGCTGACTGGCGAGCAGCGGAATCCCGTTCTATTTGGCTGCAAGTTTCGCGAATCGCTCCTCAATCTGCATGGTGACCAGGGCGCACGGTCGGTAATCCGAGACAATCTGGATGCCTGTGTCGGGATCGAATGGCACGACGCAAGCTGCTTTCAAGATATCGACACTCGTGATGCAATCTCTTAGCAGGCTTTCATTCGATTGCGGCTGGAGACATCGATCGACATCCGCCCGGCTACTGGTCTTGGCTCCAAAAAGGCTAGCTGCCCATCAGCGTCCTTTACTGCCTCAACGCGAACCACAGCCGATTTGAAAGCCGGTGTCTTGGATACAGGATCGACGGCACGCGGAATCAACATATTCGCTTCTGGAAAGTACATGAGTGCACAACCTGGGGCGATCGCATAAGGACGAACAATCCGGTTATCCAATTTCCCAACTTCGTTGGAGACACTAACCAATTGGTTTTCCTGAAGGCCGATTCGATCAATGTCGGCAGGATTCATAAGCACGACGTCTCGGCGTTCCTGTCCACGATAGAGATCTTCCTCCTCGTACACGACCGTATTGAATTGACCTTCGGAGCGAACCGTCATCAAGAGCAATTCGTCCTCGCGCAGATTCCTGTGGGAGGGCATCGAAATCGCTCGAAACGCCGCTCGACCCGATGCTGTCTGAAATTGCGGTCCAGTCAGGCGCCGTCCAGGAATGTGGAATTCCTGCTTCGTCCTGCCAATCTCACCGATTGGCTCGAGCCCCTCGACCAATTGAGCGATCAGCCGGCGGATCTCATCATGATCCCGAAGCCTATGCCAATCGATCTTGCTTGGTTGCGGGAAGGTTCGCGTCGCGAGATCGCAGAGGATATCGACTTCGCTCCTCGGACCGGCGAATCGCTGCGGCCCCCCGTCACTCAGTCGCACGTAGCTGAACATCGACTCCTGAGTGGTGCTCTGAGGCTCCTCATCCCGCACGAGAGCCGGCAAAATGAGGGTGGTCTCGGCCAATCCATGGGCATGGCCGACATTGAGCGTGGTGCTCACATAAGTGAGGGTCTTGAGCTTCGCCAGAGCGGCCGCACAGAAATCGGCATCTGGACTGGCGCCGTAGAGGTTCCCACCCAAACAGAGCCCGAAATCCAGCTCGCCGCGCCCGGCTGCTTCCAAGGCGGAGAGCGTATCGTGCCCCTTGAATTTCGGCGCGGCAAGACCAATTGACTCCAAGCGTGTGACGGCCGATTGGGTGAGGGTCGGGGTCACTCCAACAGTGCCCATGCCTTGCACGTTGCTGTGCCCACGGATGGGCAAGACGCCGGCGCCCTGCCGACCTATCATTCCCCTCAACAGGGCCAGGTTGACGATCCATTGGACGTTATGGACCCCGTGTTCATGGTGGGTCACACCCATTGTCCAAGCGAAGATAGCTCGTTCCGACTGGGCGTATTCATGGGCAACCGATTTGAGAGTCGATCGATCGAGTCCGCTGCTTCGCTCGATGTCCTCCCAAGTGGTCGATTCCACTAGCGTTCGAAACGCATCGAAGCCCTCCGTGTGCTCGGCTATGAATCCGGACTCGATCTGCCCGGAGTCGATCAGCGCCTTGGCGATGCCGCACAAAACGGCGATGTCACCACCGATTCGTGGCTGGAGGTAGGTCGATGCGATCTCCGTCCCAAGAAGCAGGCTGCGGACATTCGATGGAATTCGGTAGTTGACCAAGCCGGTTTCTCGGACAGGATTGACGACGATGATGCGCCCACCCCGTTTCCTGAGTCGCATGAGGCTGGTCATCATTCGCGGATGGTTTGATGCCGGATTGCCCCCGATCAAGAACAACAGATCACAGTGTTCCAAGTCGTCCAAGTCGACGGTTGCCGTTGACGTGCCAATCGAGTCCTTGAGACCCGCCCCACTCGCCTGATGGCAATAGAACGAGCAATTACTGATGTGGTTCGTCCCAAAACTTCGGGCCAGCAGATGGAGTAAGAAGCCTGCCTCCGATGAACTCCTTCCGCTCGAGTAGAAGAACGCTCGCTCGGGATCCGTGCCTTTCAACCCCTCCGCCACTCGATCAAGCGCTTCGTCCCAGGATATGGACCGGAAATGAGTCTTCCGCGGCTCCGCGATAATGGGCGCGGTCAGTCTGCCAAAAGCTTCGAGCTCTCTAGGTGACAGGCCTTGCAGCGCCTTGATGGAGTAGGTCTCGAACAGCCTCGGATCGATTTTCCCCCGCATGTCCGCGACCATCGCCTGCATCGACTTCTTGCAGACCTCCGGGAAGTGTCCGGCTTCATTTCGCATCCCACCGAGCTGGCCTCCCATGCCGAGGGCGCAGGTCTTACACGCGTTCTTGGAATGCATGGCTTGCCAGAAGCGCAGCGGCCCGACTTCACGGGCTTTGTGCCACGCGTACCTAATGGCTCGCCAACCTCCTCCGCTGCTGACTTTCTTCATCGCTTGAGGCCCGATCGCAGGAGATGCGGGATGGTCGCATTGTGGCACGCGAGATGGATTTCCAGAGGAACTGCCAGCCACAATGTGTGGCTGCCGGACTAGGATTCGAACCTAGACGTACGGCACCAAAAACCGTTGTCCTGCCATTAGACGATCCGGCAAACCGACGTCCATGATACCTCCGGGACCTCCCGTCCCCCATGCCATACTGAACCCGATCCAACGATGAACGAATCGGTCTACAGCTCAAGAAGAGAACGGCTTGCACAGGCGATGCGCGAGGCGGGAATCGATGCATTGATCGCCAGCACGCCAGAGACGATGGGCTATTTGCACGGCTTCCATGAAAGCGGTCATGAGCGTCTCCTCGTCCTCTGCATTCGAGCGTCCGGCGAAGTTCGGTTGATCGCCCCGGCACTTTCACTGGAGCAAGCGAGCCGTGCAGGGATCGCTGACATCAGGACCTGGAACGACGGTGAGGACCCCATGGCGCTCTTTAGGGCGTTATCTGCGGAGTGGGACCTGGAGGCAAGCGTCATTGCCGTGGACAACGACCTTTCCGCGGCCAAGCTCTTGGCGATGCAGGCTGCGTTGCCCGCAGCGCTTTTCCAACCTGCGCAACCGGTCATTTCCAGTCTAATGCGATCGAAAGGCCCCGAAGAGCTCGAGGCGATGCACAAAGCCTCTCATATTGCCGACGAGGCGCTCGCCTTAGCTCTAGGGCAGCTCCACGCGGGAATGAGCGAGAAAGAGTTTGGCTCCTTGCTCGCTGCCGAAATGCGGAAGTTAGGGGGCGAGCCCACCTTCAGCATCGTGGCGACGGGCGCCAACGGCGCCGAGCCCCATCATTTGAGCGATGACACGATCATCAAGTCAGGGGACGTCATCGTGATCGACTACGGGTGCCAAGTGGACGGCTACCAGAGCGACGTGACCCGTACGATCGCTCTTGGCCAAGCGTCTGAAGAAGCGAAGAATGTCTACCGCATCGTCTACGAAGCTCACCAGGCGGCGCGCCGTGAAATCGCACCTGGCGTGGCCTGCCAATGCATCGATCGAGGCGCCCGCGAAGTCATAGAGCAATCGGGATACGGCCGGTTCTTCAATCATAGGACCGGACATGGAATCGGGCTCCGTACACATGAAGAGCCCTACATCGTTGAGGGGAATACTTTCGAGCTCGAGTCAGGAAACTGCTTCAGCATCGAACCTGGGATTTATCTTCCGGGCAAGTTCGGCGTTCGAATAGAGAACATTGTCAGTGTGAGTGCGGACGGGCACGTCAGCCTCAACGATGAGCCTCCTGCCGAAATCCAGGAAGTTTAGGGCTTATAGAAGTGCTGATAGTCCTTTTTCCCGCTCCATAAACCACCCCACTTCCAACCTCGGCGAACGAATGCTCGATATACTGCCGAATCTCGCGTGATCGTGCCCGGCCTCCCCGGTCTATGGCTCCCGCCAACGCGCCCCGCCAAATGGGCATCTGGGTTTTGGATCGGATTGATGTCGATTGCCCGCCCGCTGGCGTGATCGGAGAGACGGTGTCCGCCAAAAACCGTTCGATAGTTGAACCCTGAGGTGTCGTTGTGCTCCATTGCTTTGAGGTCGGACCACCCAAACTTGCTCACGGGAATCACTCTTGCGATCGGAAATCGACTTGATAGAATCTCCGCGAAGATCCCTTGGACTTCTCGAGCCAGTGCTCGATCGACGACGATCTGCCCGCGATGGAGCCGGTGATCGAATCCGAAGTACGACACCCTCACGACCGCCTGGCGCGATCGAATCGACTGGGGAGCGGTGGACGAACCGATTGCTTGCGAACGGCTCATGTGGGAGTCGACGACCGGAAGACCCAAACGCGCG
>JAYROD010000262.1:0-8669 GCA_041911835.1 Fimbriimonadaceae bacterium
CGGCCTGGATTCCGAGCTGATAACCTCGACCAGTGTTCCATGTTTCGAGGCCATAAGGGCCGACAGCTTTCGGAGCGTACTCTCGGCTCCTGAGGCCACATCGCAATCGGCATACGTGAACACGATCATAGTCGGGCCGCTGCCGGGCAACGCGGCGTTTGTGAGGCGTTCTCCCTGACTTAGCGCCTGGATCGGCATTTTCTCCCCGATCTGCAGCGGATATGGCCGCGAATCGAGCGTCAGCGGGCTCGTTCCCGCGGGCGGAATTGGGACAAAGGCCGCGTCCGTTTCGGTGGGTTTCAAAACGTATTTCGTGAAGTTGAAAAGTTGCTGGAAGGACTCGTCGCCAAAGAAACGATCCAATTTCATTCGCATGAGGCGGCCCTGTGCGTCGAGATACGCGTCGAGCTTGACTCCGGATTCCGGCGTCCGGTTCTCGGCATAAAGGTGATCCGTCACGACTCCGTTGATCGTCTCCGGCGCTTTGAGCGAGTACTTAGCGCCTTTCCCGAGAAACTTGCCAAGATCGCCGACCCAGAACGGGACTGGATAGGTGTATTTGTAGAGGCCTGAAACCGCCAAGGCGGAGGTGGCCAAACCGGGTTCCGGCGCATAAATCACGTATCGCTTCAGGTTTGTTTCGAGTTCGAGCGTCCCGGTAGGGTCTTGTCTTAGCTGAAAGCCTTCATTGCCATAAGCCATCGTGAAAATTTGCCGATTCGGCTTTCGGATGACGAGATGACCGTTTCCCTTCGTCGGCGTATTGTTGATCGTGACTTGGAAATCGACGCTGAATGACGGGTGAGCGTCCATGAACTTCTTGAAGCGGGCCATCACCGTTTCCGGGCTAGGCGGCGCAACCACGATAGCAGAGAGCAAAGCTGAAAGCATCTAAGTGTCCTTACGTCGGCTGCGGCCTAAATGGACCCCCAGCGCAGGCGAACTGCGCCAGGATACTTGGTTCCGAACTCATCCTGTTCGGGATCGGCAGAGTTCGGTCAGCTCGATCCAAACCTGTTCGAACAGAGCGTCGAGAGACAGAGAAGCATCGAGAATCCTCCACCTGTTGGGCTCCAGATTCGCTTCTTGGAGGAAGCCTTCCCGGATAAGTCGGTGAAATTCGAGCGGTTCTCTGTCCAACCGGTCCTTGGAATGGATACGAGCAAGACCGATCTCCGGATCGACGTCGAAAAGGAACGTTCTGTCCGGAACCGTTCCTTGCGTAGCCATTGCGTTCGCCTGCTTCAGAAAACTCAAGTCGATGCCGCGTCCATAGCCTTGGTAGACGATGGTTGAGTCGGCATAGCGATCGCAGAGTACAAGCTTTCCGGTTGCGATGGCCGGTCGAACGACGGTCGCCACGTGGCTCGACCGATCGGCCAAAAACAGGAAAAGCTCTTCTGGCGCGTTGAGGGACTCGGACTCGAGCAGGATCTTGCGAATCGCAGGTCCGATCACGCCGGCTCCCGGCTCACGCGTGAACACCGGTTCAGGCAGTCCGGCCCGGAGCCAACGGTCCGAGGACCGCTCCGCGCGCAACAGGCTCATTACTGCTGATTTGCCTGCGCCCTCGGTGCCCTCGAACGTTACGAACACGGCCTTATGTTACTAGCGATTCGGGATAGACTCGACCTGTGGCGGATGATTTACAGTCCAGGATGGAGGCCGAGCTTCGCGAGCTGCTCACCCCGGAGCGCGTGATCTCCGGGCGCGACGTCAGGCGGGCTTACGATTGTGACGCTTACACGGTCGATCGATCCGCACCTTCCGTGGTCGTCTTGCCGGAGTCGACCCTCGAAGTCCAAGCGGTTGTTAGATGGTGCGTCGCTCATTCGGTTCCTTTTACTCCGCGGGGCGCCGGTACCGGTCTGAGCGGCGGAGCGATGCCGGCGCTTGGCGGGGTGGTCATCTCTTTGAAAAGAATGACCGCAGTATTGGAGATCGATATTCCCAATCGCCAACTCAAGGCACAAGCGGGCATTCCGAATTTGCGGATTTCTCAGGCGGTCGCCGAACATGGCTTGCACTTTGCGCCAGACCCGTCAAGCCAAAGCGTGTCGACGTTAGGAGGGAACATCGCCGAGAATTCCGGTGGACCCCACACCTTGAAATATGGCGTGACTGCGCAGCACATTCTGCAGGTCACGATGGTCGATCCACTTGGGGAGATTCTGGAGATCGGCAGCCGGGTGCCTGGCGCGCCTAGTTATGATTTCCTTTCGCTAGTTGTAGGGTCGGAAGGAACGCTCGGCATCGTCACGGAGGCGTGGGTCAAGCTGACTCCCTTGCCTGCTGCGGTGAAGACGGCGTTGGCCGCGTTTTCGGATATTCGATCTTGCACGGAATGCGTCTCCGAGATTATTGCGAGCGGCGTGATTCCTGCGGCGCTCGAGATGATGGATCGAAACATCCTTGTTGCGCTGAAGGCTGCCTTCAAATTGGAATTTCCGGAGGGGACCGCGGCGCTGCTGCTCATCGAATGCGACGGAGAGCCTGACGCGGTCAAGAAAGAGATGGCGGCCGTCGAGGCGGCTTGCTTGTCGAAGAACACGACTTCATTCATCGTCGCCCAAGACGAGACCGAAAGGCAGAAACTCTGGACCGCTCGAAAGAAAGGCATCGGCGCGATGGGACGCCTTGCGCCGACGATCGTCACCCACGACGGCGTCATTCCCCGCTCAAAGCTTCCGGAGATGTTGGAGTTTGTTTATGCCGTTGCCGAAAAGCACAACGTCGGCGTCGCAAATCTCTTCCATGCAGGCGACGGCAATCTGCATCCGTGCTTCTATTTCGACGACCGCGAACCAGGGAAGATCGAAGCCGTGATCGAAGCGGGCGAGGAAATTATTCGCAAATGTCTCGAGCTGGGCGGGAGCGTCTCAGGCGAGCACGGAATCGGAGTCGAGAAACTGGACCTCATGAAGCTGATGTTTTCTGAGGACGACTTGCGATTGCAAGCGATGTGCAAGCAGATTTTCAATGAGGGAGTCTTGTGCAATCCGTGCAAAGTCATTCCCGATCAGAAGGGATGCGTGGAGCATAAGAAGCGTTGGAGAGGGGCGGCGAATTGATGGCCACTAGGCACCCAATCTCAGGCCGGGTTCGGCCCTCGACGATCGAAGAGTTGAGTGAGTTTGTTCGGTCCTGCAAGGAACCGCTAATTTTTGGAGCGGGCCTTGAGCGAAGCGGGGCCCCAACCGTGTTTCGAGAACGTAGTCAGGGATTCAGCAGAAACGCATCCGCGTTGTCGATGAAGGGCCTTAGCACCGAATCATATGTCACGCAGATTCAAGAGCTATCAAAAGATGCTTATTCCGGTTTCGTTCGGCTTGATATGGCTGCATTCGCGGGCCTCATCGACTACGAGCCAAAGGACATGGTTGTCAAGGTCGGCGCAGCGAACCAAATCGATATCACTGTCCTGGACGAGGGGGATGGAACGACTCTTACCCTATCGGAGGGGACGCTTCAGAATGCCCTGATGAGGGAGGGGCAGTGCTTGCCGTTTGCGCATCCGGTCACACAGTTTGGCTTTGAACTTTATTCAAACCAAAGTGGAGGGTATGTGGGCAGAGGTCTGTCACTGAACCTGCCTCATCCTACGCAAACTCAATGTGGATCCTGGCGCGACTGGGTCATAGGAATGACACTCGTTCTTGCAGACGGAAGCATTGTCAAGACGGGAAGCAAAGTCGTAAAGAGTGTTGCAGGATTTGACGCTCATAAGCTAATGGTTGGCGCGCGGGATACTCTTGCAATCGTCGTCGACGTTACATTGAGAACATTTCCGCTTGAAAAGTTACCCAAACCTGACATTGTCGTCGGACCAGCATGGGAAGAGCCTCATCTAAATAGGATCACTCTTTTGCAATGGATTCAAAGGGTGCACACAACAGATTACGACCGTGCGGTCAAAGCTTGCGAAAGGAACATGGTTTTCGCAGACACCAAATCATCAACAATCTGGTGTTGGCTCGACAATCCAGAACAGGAATTACCACGGTATCCGGGCGACTGGGTCATGCGCACCGGCTGCGGCACCAAGAACATCTCAATCACCGACCCCACGCAAATCGCCCTCATGAAAAAGGCCAAGTCGATCTTCGATCCAACCAACAAGCTCAACCCCGGCGAGTTCGGCTTCCTATGAGCTCCCTCACCGACCTCACCGCCCAATGCATCCGCTGTGGCTTCTGCCTCGAATCCTGCCCCACTTTTCGCCTCTCCGGCAAAGAAACCGAGGGCCCAAGAGGAAGAATCTACCTGGTCAGATCCGCCGAGGAAAGCATTCTCGATTGGAAAGACATCAAGCAGGATATCGACTCCTGTCTTGGCTGTCGAGCTTGCGAAACCGCGTGCCCTAGCGGCGTGAAATACGGCGACATTTTCGAGGCCGCCAAGAACCAAATCGAAAAGGCAGATCCCAACAAGACCAAGAAGCTCTTCCTCACCGGTCTCACGAAACCAACTCTCCTCAAAACCCAAATCATGCTGGGCAAACTCCTACCCGGAAAACGCGTTCCAGAGTTGCTCAGCAAACTCCTCAGTGGTGAAGATCCAGAAGCCGAGCTTCCGCAGAAAGAAGATGACACGCCTTGGCCAGAGCTCGATGAGAGAAACCTCCCAGAAATCAAAGGTGAGGTCTTGCTGCTCGAAGGCTGCGTGATGCGTGTGCTCTACAATCCCGTCCACGAAGCGACAAAGCGACTGCTCAGAAGAGTTGGTTACCGAACAATCCCAGCGAAAACAACTTGCTGCGGCGCGCTACATGCCCACAACGGCTTCCTCGAAGAAGCGACCAAAAAATCAAAGAGCCTATTTGCAGAACTTGATACTGCAACTCCCCTCATCATCAACTCAGCCGGATGCGGCAGTTGGGCCAAAGAGCAAAACACCGCGATCAATGAATCTAAAGCGATCATCAAAGACGCAACCGAATTCCTTCTCGCCAACGGCCTAAAAGAAAAGCTAACAGAAGCCACTGGCTTCAACCTCACTCTCACCTACCACGACGCCTGCCATCTTTCCCATGGCCAAGGAATCAGGACTCAACCAAGGGAACTTCTTCAGGCCATCCCAAACAGCAGATACATAGAACTCCGAGACGCCGACACCTGCTGCGGCAGCGCCGGAATCTACAACCTCACGCAACCCAAGATCGCTCGCCAACTCCTCGATCAAAAGTGGGCAAATATCGTCGCGACGAACGCCCAGATCGTCGCGACGGGAAATCCCGGCTGCCTCGCCTGGATCGAGCAGGCCTCCAGAGAACACCAGAACAAGGTCAACGTTCTCCACACGCTCGAAGTGCTCGAATCGGCTTTGTCTGGCTTGCGGCAGGCAGAGAAAAGGCCCGGAGCACGCATCTCCGAGCCTCGTTCAATTCTCAGCGGTGAATTACTTCGACTTAGGCATTCCGCAGGTGTTCATCATGAGCTTATTCATGACTTTCTGCTCGGCGGGAGTCATTTTCTTCATCATGGCGCTCATCGCGGCGGCATCTTTGCCCATGCACTTGTTCATGCAGGCCATCTTCTGCTTGTCGGTCATCTTGGACATATCCATGCCTGCGCAGCCTTTCATGCAGTTGCTCATGCACTCCATCATCAGCTTGTGGTCGGCCGGGGACATCTTCTTCATCATGTCCATCATCGTCTTCTTCTCAGCCTCGGTCATGCCCTTGGTCATCATGGCCATGTGGTCGCCCTGCATGTGCATGTCGTGGCCTTTCATGTCCTTGTCGTTGTGCTGCGCGAAGGCGGGAGCAACGGCGAGAGTGAGAACGGCGATCGCCGCGATCAAAATGGTTTTCATTTTCATATCCTCCTAAATGGCCGGATTCGACGCGATTGCTTCCGACCATCCAATTCAATGTCAAAACAGCCCGAGGAGTTCCGAAAAATTAATCAAAACTGCAGAAATGCAAATGAATCTTATTCGACGAGCTGACCCAGACAACCCAAGGCACTCCCCACAAGCCCAGTAACTTCACCAGGTTTAGCGCGGTTAATCATCCGTTAATTGGCGGGTACCATACTCTTGTCATCGTTGGATTTGCCCCGGTTGGGGCCAAGGAGATTGGGATGAAAAGAAGGGTTCTCTACACGCTTGCCCTGGCTGCGGCTCTGTCATCGCTGGCCAGCGCACAATTTACGTCTGGCAACCTCGCCGTCAGCAAGGTCGATGGCCAGGCAGCGGCGCTTTCTTCGTCGGCCGCGCAAGCTTCGCTCATGCAGTTCGATAAGTTTAACGTTGGCCAAGCCGGTTCGACGATTGTCCTTTTCCCGAGCACGGCGGGCGGACAAATGCTCACCAATAGTGGCTCAGCGACTTCTGAGGGCCACTTGAGTCTTTCGACCAATGGCCAGTTTCTGAGCTATCAAGGCTACAATGCCGCGTTCGGAACCGCGACGGTCTCTACCGCTGCCGGAATCGGTCGGGTACACGCCCAGGTCGATGCCGCGGGCAACGTGGTGTACACGAACTTCACGGACGGCTTTACGAACAACAGCATCCGCTCGTCGTTCATCGATGGGTCGACCTTCTATGCGGGAGGCACGGGAACGGGCGGAGGAGTCCGCCAGGGCACCATCGGAGCAGGCACCACGACTCAAATTAGCGGCACGCTGGCGAACGCCCGCGTCGTTCAGTTCTACAACGGCCTGCCGTATTTCACGGCACAGTCCGGGGCCTTTATCGGACTGAACGTGATCAACCCGACGGGCACTTCGACCAACCTCTTCACCTACACGAGTGCAAACCCGTACGGCTTCTACTTTGTGGATTCGAACAACGTATTCGTCGCCGACGAGGGAGCTTCCGTTGGCATCCAGAGGTTCACGTTCAACGGAACGTCTTGGGTGCAGTCGGGACAGGTTCTCGTGACGAACGCAGCCGGCGCCAACGTGGGTGTCCGGGGTCTCGCAGGCGAGACCATTAGCGGGGTTACGAACCTCTACGCTATTACGGCAGAAAGCGCCTCGAACCGGCTGGTTAAGATCTCGGATGCGCTCGGCGGCAGCCAGGCGCAATCGACGCTGGCCACCGCGGGTACCAACACACTCTTCCGAGGCGTCGCCTTGACACCCGTGCCTGAGCCCGGAGTGCTTGTCGCCTTCGGATTTGGCGTCGCGGGGATCGCCGCCCTTCGACGCCGACGCCGATAAGCGCTCGGCCCCAGTTCAGAACAGGCCCGACTCGATTCGAGTCGGGCCCGTTTTCATGTTCAAGGCCCGATAGCCCCATCGCCAAGTAGAATAGATTCGTATGGCTTCCCAAAAGACAGTTGCCGTCGTTGGCGGCGGTTTAGCCGGACTCATGACCACCATGAAGCTCGCCGAAGCGGGCGTGAAAGTCAAGCTCTTCAGCGTGGTCCCGGTCAAGCGAAGCCACAGCGTCTGCGCCCAAGGGGGCATAAACGGTGCGGTTAACCTTCGAGGAGAAGGCGACTCGCCCTACCTCCATTTCGAGGACACGATCACCGGCGGAGACTTCTTGAACCATCAACCCCCCGTCATGCGCATGGCGGAACGCGCACCAGCGATCATTTACCTGCTCGACCGGATGGGGGTTCCCTTTAACCGCACGGACGAAGGAATGCTCAGCTTTCGCAGATTTGGAGGCACACTCAAGCATCGGACGGCCTACGCCGGGGCAACGACTGGCCAGCAGCTTCTGTACGCGCTGGACGAGCAGGTCCGTCGGTGGGAGGCCCAGAAGCAGGTCGAGAAATATGAAGGTTGGGAGTTTCTCGGCATCGTCAAAGACTCCGAAGGTCGATGTCGCGGCCTGACCGCACAGAACCTCAAAACCATGGAGATCGAGGCATTCGCAACCGACGCGGTCATCATCTGTACGGGCGGCAACGGCGTCATCTTCGGAAAATCGACGAATTCAGTGATGAATACCGGCGCCGCGGTGAGCATCTGCTATCAGCAAGGCGCGGCCTATGGCAACCCCGAGATGGTGCAAATCCACCCGACGGCAATTCCCGGAGAAGACAAGTGCCGCCTGATCAGCGAATCCGTTCGAGGGGAAGGCGGCAGGCTCTGGACGCCGAGAGATCCCTTCGATTCGAGGAAGCCGGAGTCGATCCCCGAAAGCGATCGGTGGTATTTCTGCGAGGAACTCGACCCGGTGTACGGCAATCTTCTCAGCCGCGACATCGTGAGCTTTGCCATCTATTGTGTCTGCCGAATCGGCAAGGGCATCCAGGGCAAACAGCAGGTGTATTTGGACATCACCCAGCTTCACGAAAGCAAGGGCGGCCCCTATACTCGGGAGATCATTAACGACAAGCTAGAAGGCGTCCTCGAGATCTATGAGAAGTTTATGCGCGAGGATCCTATTCAGACGCCGATGCGCATCTATCCTGCCGTGCATTACACGATGGGCGGACTTTGGGTCGACTACACAAAGGGGCACGGCGGAGCGATCGATATCGATTCGCCGAACAATCAAATGACGTCGATTCCTGGGCTGTTCGCAGCCGGAGAGTGCGACTACCAATACCATGGCGCCAATCGGCTGGGAGCCAATGCACTGCTGTCGTGCCTCTATGGCGGAGAGATCGCCTCCCAGGGCATCCTCGCCTATCTCAAGGAAATGGAAAAAGGCGCCGACGAGTCCGCACTGGGTGACGCCAAGATCCAACGCCAGTCCGAATACGC
>JAYROD010000263.1:0-3406 GCA_041911835.1 Fimbriimonadaceae bacterium
CCGCGTCGATGCTCTTCAGGCTCGGCGAGTCGATAGGTCCGGGAGGCAAGCCTCCATGGAGATAGGTGTTGTAGGGAGAGTCGAGCTTTCGGACCTCCCCCGGCCCAAGCTTTCTCCAGTTCTGGATCCCATAGAGGAC
Organism: Fimbriimonadaceae bacterium; assembly: GCA_041911835.1. Classification (GTDB taxonomy): domain Bacteria; phylum Armatimonadota; class Fimbriimonadia; order Fimbriimonadales; family Fimbriimonadaceae; genus JAYROD01. The sequence continues at coordinate 140 of JAYROD010000263.1, forward strand.
GGTCGCGTCGATCTCGAGGCGCATTCCCTTGGCAAGGCGGTTTTCGATCACTCCGGCGACAACCGGCCGTTCGCGATCCAGGGCCGTTTCGGCCTCCACCAGCGACGCGACCGTCAGCAGTCTTCTGACGTTGCTCGGCGGGAGCCGATCCGCCACTTTGTTTTGGAACGCCTTGAGCTGCATGCTGACGATGTCCTTCGCGTCGATCAGGGGTGGTAGATCGTAAGTGTCGGGGTAAAGATACCCTTCGAGGGTCCCTTCCTTGGGCAGCGGAAACGAAACCTCGGACTGGAATTCGGCGGGCTTCGAAGCCCAGGCGACGTAGTCCTCCGCCTTGCATACACCTTGTTCCTCCAGGCGTTTTGCGACTCGTGCAATCCACCAGCCTTCCGGAATCCGTACGAGCCGTCGAATCGGGCGATGAAGCGCCGCCAGGATTTCACCCCCGGTCATCCCGGGCCGAAGTTGGAAGGTGCCTTTGCCGATGGAGCCGCCGCTTCGGGCCGCCATCGCGTACAGCCTTGTGAATCGAGCGCTGCGGATGATTCCCTTGGCCTCCAGGTCGCTCAGGACCGCCTCCAGCCGCGAGGCAGAGTTCAATCTGATGTATTGATACGGTCCAGGGGGCAAGGGCCTGAGTTCGTAGTAGCCGTATCCGGCCACGAGCGCAATGGCCACAAACAAGGACCCCAGGAACCGGAAGCAGCCCCTCCGGCGACGTTTAGACATGCTCGGCGAAGAACCTCTCGAGGATGATGCTCGCCGCAGCGGCATCCCTCACTTTTCGGCGACGGGCTGCCTTCTGGCCGGTTCCCATAAGACCGGACTCGGCCTCAATCGTGCTCAGCGACTCGTCGACCGTGTAAACCACTGCACCTAATTCACGCAGAATCTCTGCAAAGCGTTCGCAAATCTGGGCTTGACGGCTCATGGATTCATCTCCCATTTTCGGAACACCCACGACGATCGCTTCTGCATTTTCGTTCTTGGCCGCTTCGAAGACTTGACAGGCGTCTTTCTTCAGGTTGCCTTCGGCGCGAAGCGTCTTGAGGGGCCCGGCGATTTGGCCCTCGGTCTCGCCAGATGCTAACCCGATTCTCGCCGAGCCAAGGTCTACACCCAGGACCCTCATGCTTGGAACGCCCTCAGTACCGTGTCGTGGAGGGCAAGATTCGTGCTGACGGCCTCTTCAGAGAGCGTGGCCCGTCCTTCAAAGTCGGTGAATCGCCCCCCGGCCTCTTCGACGATGACCTTGATTGACGAGATGTCCCACGGGCTGACGACGGGGTCGATCATCGCCTCCACTCGGCCCGTCGCAACGAGGATATGGCCGTAAGCGTCGCACCAGGTTCGGGTTCCGAGGCACTGCTGGGCGAGTGAGAGCACTCCCGAAAGTCTTCCGGAGTTCTCGAGACCCTTGTGTCCGGCGCAGCATATGACCGATCGAGCCAGATCTGACTCGGTGGAGACACAGCAAGGGCGCCCGTTCCAAAAACAACCAGTGCCGCGTTCCGCGAACACAAGCTCCTCGAGCGCCGGAAAGTAGCAGACACCTAAAATCGGCTGGCCGTTCTCCTCATAGCTGAGCAGCGTCGCATACAGTGGAACGCCACAGATAAACGACTTCGTGCCATCTATCGGGTCGATAACCCACCGATTGGCGCTTGTCGCCCCGCCCTCCTCCTCGCCAAGCACGTCCTCGCCGGGGAAGCGCTCCGCGATAGCGTCCCGGATGCTCTGTTCCACGAGACGGTCTGCGACGGTCACCGGAGTCTGGTCCGCCTTCAACTCGACCTCGATCCCGGGCTTGAAATACTCGGTGCTCAGCCTTCCCGCCCGAGTGGCGGCGTCGATGGCGAAGGCAAGCCTTGGAGACATGGTCACTTCGTTTTACCAAATGGACGGTGCACGGTGCGGGACAGGCCACCCGATGCGAATGGAAGTGAGGCGGTATAATCTCCCTGCCCTGGTGGGGGCATAGCTCAGCTGGGAGAGCACCTGCTTTGCAAGCAGGGGGTCAGGGGTTCGAATCCCCTTGCCTCCACCAGACTTCCCCCGATTCGACTCGCTCCAAAGCTCTCGGGAGGCTATCGGAATTGCTCTTGGAGTTTGTCGAGAGCTGCACTGCCCGGACAGAGGTCTGCGTATGGGACCGTGGTCAGCGTTTCGGGGATCGTGCCCAGTTGTTCGTGCATGTCCTTGGAGTCTTCGGACACATAAAGCAAGCCGGTGACGAGTTCGCCGTGTTCTTGGTGGGACCTGATGTAGGCATAGGCTTGGTCCCGTTTGGTCGGATCATAGTCGTCCGCCACTTTCCGGAGCTTAATGATGCTACCGTCGTGCATCGTCACATGGTGTTCGGAGCCGGGATGATAGTCTGCAGTAATCTCCTTTCTCGGCAGCACGAAATCGGTCTGAATGACCTCGATTTGGTGCTTGCGAGTGTAAGCGTAACTTTTCGTTGAACCTTCGTGGTCGTTGAAGGTCACGCATGGCGAGATCACGTCGATGAAGGCGAAACCTTTGTGCTTCAAGCCGGCTTCCAGAATGGGAACGAGTTGATCCTTGTCCCCCGAGAAGCTGCGAGCCACGAACGTCGCACCCAATGTGAGCGCAAGCAGGACGCTGTCGATGGCCTCCATGGTGTTGGGCGCCCCTCGCTTGTTGGTTGAACCCGGGTCGGCTGAGGCGGAAAACTGACCCTTGGTGAGACCGTAAACGCCGTTGTTTTCTAGAATGTAAAGCAGGTTCAGATTTCTGCGAATGACGTGGCAGAGCTGACCAAGCCCGATCGAAAGCGAGTCTCCATCGCCGGAGACTCCGATGAGCATGAGTCCGCCGTTCGCGGCCCCTGCTCCGGTGGCTATCGCGGGCATGCGACCGTGCACGCTGTTAAACCCATGGGCTTCCCGGAGGAAATAGGCTGGGGTTTTGGAGGAGCAGCCGATGCCGGAAAGCTTCGCCACTTTATAAGGCTCGATATCGAGCTCCCAGAACGCCTGAATGATGGCCGCCGTAATCGAGTCGTGGCCGCAGCCGGCACAGAGAGTCGTGATCGCCCCTTCGTAATCGCGCCTGGTGAGGCCGATGGCGTTGCGCTTCAGCGCCGGATGGTGGACCTTTGGCTTGGTGATATAGCTCATACCAGCACCCCTGTCTTACCGCGTACGCCTTCGATGACGTGGTCCGCGCTCATAGGATAACCCGCGTAGTATCTGACCGACTCCAGCTTTTCGGATGGTACTCCGGTCTCGAGCAGCAGCAGGC
>JAYROD010000264.1:0-4174 GCA_041911835.1 Fimbriimonadaceae bacterium
ACGCGGGCTTGGAATTGGAGTTCGCAATGGCTTCGCGCTTCAGTTCGAGAACCTTCTTCTCTTTGCGGTGCCATTTCCTTCGAAGCTCTTTGTTACGAATGCGCATGAATTCTCCTCAAGATTGAATTCGACTAGGATACCCGCTCGCCTTCAGGCGGCCGCATTGACCTCGGCCCTGCGGCGGCGACCGATCAGTGAATACGTGACGACTCCAACTATCACCAGCACAGCTGCCATGGCCTGCGCCTGTGTAATAGGAAGGCTGCCCCAGTAGGTCGAACTCGAACCAGCTCGCCAGAATTCGAATATGAAACGGCTTGCCCCATAGATGACAAGCATCAGGCTGAAAGATTGACCGAAAAGGAGATGCTTCCGTTTTTCGATCGCAACGAGGAGGCCAGCCCCCGCCAGCGTCATCAAGGAGTCATAGATTTGCGCAGGATGGTGCAAGCCTGTCACGTCCGGAAATTGGACGCCCCAAGGCAGGTTCGTCGGACCGCCATAGCAGCACCCGTTGAGCAAACATCCCACCCTGCCGACGGCGTGCGCAACCAGGAACGGCACCGCCAACATGTCGAGAACGGCCCCAAAAGCAACCTTGTGCCGTCGAGACCAAATCGTGACGACGATCAGTCCGGCCAGGATGCCCCCAAAGCTCGTCAGTCCTTCAAACTGCGGCGACAGCAGTTCATTCGTGTGCTTGAGATAGTAAGGCAGCTCTTGGAGAATGAAGAGGACCCGCGCCCCGAGCACGCCGAAGATCAGCAGCCCGAACGCCAGATCCCAGACCTTGGCTGGGTCGATACCATATTTGGCCGCACGCGCTTTCGCGATCCAAAGCGAAATGATGAATCCGACCACAAGCGCGATTCCAAAACTGCGCACGGGGAAGGAACCGATGTGGAAGAGAACAGGACACATCTCCTCTCAAGAGAATAGCATTTTGACGCCGTTGGTTCCCTAATGTGGGGTTTCCGGATCGAGCCCCGCTTTTGTCGCGGCTTGCTGAGCCAGATCTGCTCTGCCGGCGCTTCGATACAGGTCCACAACCTTCTTCCAGCCAACCTTGAGGTGGTGCGGTTTGGCTATCAAGAACATTCTCCCTGGAACGTTATTCGGATCGACGATCGTCAACTCATGCTGAGCTATTGCGTCTTCCAACAGTCGCGCGAGGTCGAGATCTCGGCCGTAACCCTCCGTAGCGGGTACCAACTCGTACAGGGTTGCGAGGAGGATCGGCGCCTTTCCGGACCTTTCTCCAGTAAAGGTCTCCCTTGTATTTCGGATCGCACCATCGATGTCTCCAAGTTTGCCGAGTACGAAAGCCAGTCTCAGATGGTCGTTCACGCGGCGATCTTCGTTGTCTGCGGCTTTCACGGCGATTTCGTAGGCGGCCTTTGCTTCTTCCCATCGCTCTGCGGTACGGTACACGTCGCCATACATCCAGGCGTCTCGCGGAGGAATCCGCGTCACCGCCTCAGACGGCAAAATGGCTCTGGCATATTCCTTCAACCGTTCGCGCTTTTCGGCTTCGGTGATCTGGTGCGCGTTCTCCCGCCGATCGAGTTCTTCATAAGCCCACTTCAGGTTTCGGCGAAGAATCTCTCCCGAAACAAGCGTCGTGCCATGAGGTTCGTTTGGATTGGGCGGGACGCCCATGCGGCATCCCGATACCAGCACGAGGCACCCTGCCATGCACCAGAAGATGGCATTACGCACAGACTCAGTACACGCTCTTGTATCGAGCCGAATCGAAGTAAGCGTCGCGGTAGATTTCACTTCCGCAGAACGTCAGCATCGGTTTGCCCTTCAGCTTCATCCCTTGGAATGGCGAGTTTTTTCCCTTACTGAAGGTTCGATTCACGTCGAAGGTCCAATCGAGGTTGGGATCAATGACCGTCACTTGGGCGACCGGAGTCTCTCCTGGCTTAAGCGTCCCGGCCTCGAGGCGCAGAATAGTCGCCGGAGCGGTGCTGAGTTTTCGAACCGTTTCGAGGGGTGAGAGCAGCCCCGTGTGAGTCAAGTAGGTGAGGGTAACGCCGACGACGGATTCCAGCCCAACCATACCGAATGGCGCGTTCTCGAAGGGCACCTCTACTTCGTATTTGGCGTGCGGAGAATGATCGCTGGCAATGCAGTCGATGGTGCCGTCAGCGATCCCTTGAACGAGAATATCGATATCGATTTGCGTACGCAACGGAGGTGTCGTCTTGAAATTCGGATTGAATTCTCCGACAGCGTCTTCGGTCAAGACGAAATGGTGCGGACAGATCTCGCAGGTGACGGGCGCACCAAGATACTTGGCCTGCCGGATCATCTCGACAGCGCCCCACGTGCTCACTCGCAGAATGTGCAGCTGGCAGCCGGTGTGAAGCGAAAGAACGCAATTGCGCATCACCGCAATCTCCTCCGCGCTCCTCGGCATCCCTTTGAGCCCAAGCATCGCGCTGACGGAACCGTCATTCATGCTGCCCCCGTCGGAAAGAGAGGCATCATCGCAATGCGCCATGATCGGGAGGTCGAGCTGGACGCAAAATTCCATCGCCCGAGTCATGACTTTTGCGCTCTGAATCGGCGAGCCTTCATCGCTCGCGGCGACGATGCCCGCTCTCTTAAGTGCAGCCAGATCGCTCAGTTGCTCACCCTTGTTGCCAAGTGTCAGCGCACCCACCGGAGCCACGAATACACCGCCCGCTTCGGGGCTTGCGGCCTTGTCCATCAGGAAGTCGATGATGGCCGGCGTATCGAGAGGCGGGCTTGTATTTGGCATGCAGCAGATCGTCGTAAAGCCACCGGCTGCGGCCGCCTGCGTTCCAGAGACGATCGTCTCCTTGTGCTCTTCGCCAGGCTCGCGCAAATGGACATGAGGATCGACGAGTCCAGGCGTAATCCACATGCCCGTGCAGTCGTACACTTCTGTGGCGTTCTTGATGTCGACCTTTGGCCCGAAAGCCGTCACTTGGTCGCTCTCGATAACCAGGTTGCCGACGATATCGAGATCCTGTGAGGGATCGATGATGCGGCCGTTCTTCAGGACTGTCTTCATCGCTTGGCCGCCTTGGGCTTCGCCGCCACCTTCGCTCTGGCGGAGGCCTTGGGTTTTGCCGCTGGCGTCGTCTTAATCGGAGGTGTGGCCTTTCGAGCGGGCGGCGCCTCGAATACCCACCTCAGCGCAGCCATCCGGACGAAAATGCCGTTTTGCACTTGGTCATTGATCGCCGCGTGCTCGCTGTCCACGGCCCCATCGTCGATTTCAATTCCGCGGTTGAGCGGGCCAGGATGCATGATAAGGCAGTCTTTGGCGGCAAACCGCAATACCTCTCGATTGATTTGATAGAGACGTCGATACTCCCCAACAGAACTCAGCAACCCATCATCCATCCGTTCTTTCTGGAGCCTCAAACTGATAATGACGTCGGCGCCTTCGATGCCGGCGAGCAAATCGTAGTGCGCCGTTCCGGGAAGCTTGGCCATTTGGTTAGGCATCAATGTCCTCGGGCCTACGAATCGAACTTCCGAACCCATCTTATGGAGCAGCCAAGCATTTGATCGTGCGACCCGGCTGTGCTCTACGTCTCCGACAATCGCTACCCTCAATCCCTTGAGCGTCCCTTTTCGGTCCAAAATCGTGAGGGCGTCGCCAAGCGCCTGAGTTGGGTGCTCGTGCTGACCGTCCCCGGCGTTGATCACCGGACCTCCGAAATAGCGGGCGGCCAACGCCGCCGAACCCGATGCCCGGTGTCGCATGACAAGTCCTTCGAGTCTTTCGTACCGAAGGGTGAGGATCGTGTCCTTGAGCGTTTCTCCCTTGCTCATCGAACTGCCAACGCTCGAGAAATTCGTCACGCGGTAGCCAAGGTAATTCGCTGCTTGCTCAAACGAGACTCGGGTTCGGGTCGATCCCTCGAAAAACAGCAAACCGATCACTCTTTTGGCCGCGCCGATTCCGGTCTTGCCGCTAAGAACGGCCTTTCGGCAATCCGTCGCCAGTCCAATCAGGTCATCGATCTCAGCTTTCTCGAGATGCCTGATCGCCAACAGATTTCGATTCATACTGCCACGGCCTCCTGCTCGCCAGCCCGACTCAATTCCACCACGTCTTCCCCATCGAACTCCGTCACGCGCACGACGACATGATCGTCCCGTTCGGTGGCGATCTGCTTACCGCAGTAGT
>JAYROD010000265.1:0-1966 GCA_041911835.1 Fimbriimonadaceae bacterium
GACGGTCGGATTGGCACTGGACGTAGCAACAATCATTCAAGTACTGGCAAAAGATTCAGAGGTGGGACCTTCCTTTATGCCTAACGTAATCAGTGGGCTCTTCAATTTCTTTTTGATTGTATTCGGCGGACGGTTGTTTTTAGGCGTGAGCCAGGGGCCGACGCCTCTAGAATCCCGTCCTCCCAATCCTCCGTCCCTTTCCTGATGGGAACCGATTTGACTGCGTCGAATCCAGCATCTTTCAGCCACTTGGCTGTTTCCAAAGCTGAATAGGTATTCCCACCTTCCGTAAACAATAACATCGACACAGCGAATAAACTTGCTTCTACTGGGTACAAACCTTCTCGATCGTGGAGAAACGCGTCTTGGATGATAAATCGACCACCGGGCGTTAATGAGGCCAAGGCTCGGCGAAAGATGGCCTGGTTCTCTTTGGGCGAATAAATATGCAGTACGTTCGAATACCAGATCACATCGTACGTGCCAGGAATAGGTTCTTTGGAGAAATCGAGCGGAAGGTAGGAGAGTCGCCGCCTCGCTTTGTGCGTGCCGGCAATTTCTTTGGCGACCTCAAGAGCGGCTTCTCGATCACAGACAGTGGCGTGAAGCGCTGGATTCTTTGCGAGAAACGCCATCGCGTAGGTGCCTGGCCCTCCACCGAGATCCAGCAGTGTATTCGCGCGACCCATGTGAACTTGCGCCGCGATTGCCGGGGCAATCTCCAAGGTCCTATGGTGCATGGCCCAGGTGAATTGTCGACGGTAGTCCGGACTGTCGGGAACGTCATGGTCGATCGGCAAGCCGCTCCGCACGGATTCCGACAGTCGTATCCAGTCCCCCCAATGGCGTTCGATCAAATTCAAATAGCCGCCGCGATATGCACGATGGTCGGCATTCAGCGCTGTGGCTCCCAGCCGGCTGTTCCGATAGCGATCTCCCTTTTTCTGTAATACGCCGACGGCCGCGAGATTACGACAGAGGATGCTCAAACCCCTTTCGCTGACCTTGAGCTCCTTGGCGAGATCCGGCATCGTCCACGATCGGTCGCCGACGATCGTAAAGAGATCCAGTTCCAGCGCGGTCAACAACACTCGTGGTAATCGGTAGGCTGAGACAGCATCCCGAAATTCGTCGAAAGTTCTGATTCGTTGAGTCACGATGCGCTTCCGATTTGCCTGCGGCACCATCGGAGGAGATCCTCGAGCTTGGCACGATTCTGCAGATCCGCATCTCGCGCGAACGTAACCGCCACAAACTCGTCGGTCATCTCGGTCTCTTCCACAAACCCGGATTGAAGAAGGAGCGCTCGATATTTGGACACAGCAGGCTGAAGGAAGTACTTGGCCTGCTTCGCGACCTCATCTGTTCCTAGATCCTCCGGCGTTCCTTCCGACATGAGCGCCATAACCTCTTCCATCGCCACCCCGTACTGGCAAAGGACCTTCCCATCCGGCCTGACTTCTAGGAGCCAGCCGTCTCCACCAAGATCCATGACGAGTGGACCGTTAGGTTCCAATTCGTAAAACTGGGGGAATGATCGCATCAGGTCTGTACGCAGTTGGGCCCACGCTGAGGAAGCCGGCTCGGTCATGCCTGGACCCCTCGGCGAGACCACGCCTGATACGGATCGGCGAGGCGGGCGCGAAGTGTTTTGAGGCGTTGCGTGTTTTCTTCCAGTTTCGGCAGGCGATACTTACGATCCATGTGCACCACCTGTTCGAGAAGATCTGCTGCGTCCTGCAAACGCCCGATTTCCTCGTAACAGTGAGCCAGCACGTATCGGGCTCCACCGGCACGAAGCTCGTCTCGTAATCGCTCGGCGACCGATTGGCTGGTCTGACAACAGGCGATGGCTTCGTCGTAGCGCTTTTGTACCAAGAATGTGCGACCTATCATGCGCCAGGCATCCGCAACACCGCCCAGATTGCCCAACCGACGCATCAACTCCAACGACCGCTCGTACAAC
>JAYROD010000266.1:0-2184 GCA_041911835.1 Fimbriimonadaceae bacterium
CCGTTTCCGCACAGGCCATCGCATCGTCCAGAGTGTCGCCGGCTATGAATCGGCGAACGACCGGCCGAAAAAGAAAAGACCTGCGAACCATCCGCTCGATGGGACGCCACGCGGAGGTCTTGAGGATGAGGGATCGTCCGAAAGGCATCGTCGCTGGTCTTGGGAAGCCTCCGTTGGCTGCCTGAGGAGATTTTACGCTATCTGAAGGGAAGCGAACTTGCTTAGGAGAGCTTCAACTTCGGCGACGGTCGAACAGGCCGTGAGCTGGTTCCGAAGCTGGGCTGCGCCAGGCTCCCCCTTGATATAGAGAGGAATTTGCCCACGCAGCGACCGCACGGCATGCTTCTCTGCCTCGGCGAATCCTTTGGAGTCGAGCGCTTCGGCATAGGATTCGACCTGCGCTTCGAAGGCCACGGCCATTCGGACATGCTCCAGCGCGACGTCGATGCGTTCGCGGAGCGTGGGAGCCGACGGCCGAGCGTCCCCGACGACGGCTGCCCGAATCGCCGCCAAAGCCCAGGGATTGGAGATAGCTGCCCTTCCCACCATGACCCCATCGCAGCCGGTTTCGCGAAACATCCTGAGCGCGTCGTCCCCAGTCTTGATATCCCCATTTCCGATGAGTGGGACCGTAACCGCCTCCCTGAGCGATGCAATGAGCGCCCAGTCGGCCTCTCCCTCAAACCCCTGCTTCGCGAAACGTGCGTGGAGTGTCAACATCTGGGCTCCTGCGTCCTGAAATCGCTTGGCAAGGTCGGGCGCAGCGAAGAGCGACCAATCCCAGCCCGCTCGAACCTTAACGGACACGGGAACTGAAACAGCCCCGACCACCGACGAGACGATCCGCTGCGCTAATTCGGGATCCTTCAAGAGCGCCGCCCCGGAACCCGTCTTGCACACCTTTGGGACCCAGCAACCCATGTTGATGTCGATGAGATCGGCTCCCATCTCTTCACAAAGTCGGGCGGTCTCCGCCATAACATCCGGCTCGCCGCCAAAAATCTGAATCCCCAGAGGGCGCTCCTCGGGGTGAATTCGCATCTTCTTGAAAGTCTTGACGGCGCCGTAATGAATTGCCATGGCGCTGACGAACTCGGTAAACATGAGGCCCGGCTTGCCGATCCTCTTGGCGATCCGTCGAAAGGGCTGGTTGGTGACGTCCTCCATGGGTGCGAGGAGAAGCGGAGGATCGACCCGAACCTCACCGACGTTGAATCCACGCACGGAGAGAATTGTACCGATGCTCCCAACTCAGCAATTCTGCCGGGTTACCAAGCGATTAGATGTCGTAAAGTAAGTATTGGCGAGCCTCTTGCTTGCCCTGTGTGTGAGTTGATTATGAAAGGACTGCGAGTTTTCACCTTGGCCTCGATGACGATGGCAGCCGTTGCGGGCAATGCGATTGTTCCGTTTCTCAACACCCCCGACACCCAATTCCCGTATGTCGGCAACATTCGCGGCGCGTCGGGCGTCGTGATCGCGCCTCATTGGGTGCTTTCGGCGAAGCACGTCGCCAACAACGGCGGGTTCTTCAACCTGGACTCCGGACAATACACGCCGGATTACTGGATCAACGCCGATGGGACCAACGGACGCCCTGCGACCGACCTCACGCTCCTCCATTTTCCGGGCGCCTTCGCCGGCTATTACCAGCCCTATTTCGGCAACCCCGTTGGACAGACCATGACCATGGTCGGCTACGGCGTGAGCGGAACGCTTCGCCCAGACGGATGGGGTTACAACATCACCGCGAATTCCAATACGATGCGAAGAGCCGGGCAAAACAAGATTTCCAAGCTCGAGCTCATCCCGGATTTCGTCGGTGACGCGGTTTGGATGCTTTGGTACGACCTCGACGGCAACGGCTACGACACGTGGGGCGACGGCGGCCCGATGAACGGGATTCAAGAGGCTGCCTTAGGCATCGGTGATTCGGGCGGGGGCATGTTCATCTTGCTCAATGGCCAGCAGCGCCTGGTTGGTATCTGCGCGTTTATCGACGACGAGGTCAACCCCTATGCCCCGGCGAACAGCCCCGATCCCTATTACGACTTTGGCGATGCGGGCGGAGGCACCGCGCTCTGCATGTACGCCGACTGGATCCAGTCGGTGATCGGCGGCCCGCTCATCAACCCGTCGACCGTACAGGTGCTCCAAGGATCCCAGGCCGGCGGCACTCTGTCG
>JAYROD010000267.1:0-1509 GCA_041911835.1 Fimbriimonadaceae bacterium
AAATTGTGGACTGGGCCAAGCGGCTGTTCCTGTCCATTGACCTCCTGCCACGACCCAATGCCTCCCCGGACCGAGAGTTTCACGTTGTGCGCTGCAGAACCGGTCAATTCACGAAGTCGAACAATGATTCTGCTGCTGTCTTCGGCTTTCTTGATCGCTTGGATCTCAACCTGATTCGAGTTCAAACTGACCAGTGAGAAAGTGTTCCCCAGCTTCCCTGGGTGCTGCGGCACGGCAAACGTTCGGAGCGGCTGGTTCAGCCTCTTGGCCTGCCACGGGACGCCCGCCGACTGCCAACTCCCCGCATGGGGCGCCAAAGCGAAGAGGATCTCGTGGCGGCCGATATCTTGCGTCGCCTGGTCACCGAACCCCCCTCGCGTCCCGGGTGTGTAAATGAGCGTCAAACGAATGGTGTCGTCATTGGGTTTGTCGGAGCCGTACTTGCAGTCATTCAAAATGCCAACACCGTAGCTCCCGTCGGGCTTGGTGAGGTCGATCCACTGGTGCGAAGGGACCTCATAATGCTTTTCGGTGTTGTTGCCCCGTTGGATGGCGCCCAATTGGAGGTCGTACGTGGCAACCGGATTGCCGCTGACAAGGGGAAACGATGCCTTGAGGGCGGCCATCTGCGTCTGCCAATCGATCTGATTTAGCACTTCGATGCGGTCGCCGGCGCTGCCTCCCGAGAGGCGAATGGTCTGGACAAACTTCGATCCCTCGCCTTCACGGATCACCTCAAGTGCGGAGCGGACGGGGCCGCTCTCGACGATTCGGAAGTGGGCAGGGCCGGTCACATGGGCGCGAGGCGGCTTCTGCTGATCCTCCCAGTCCATGTTCCAAGCTGGGAACTGCTTCGGGTTCTCGGTTTGGAACTCCAGCCCGGCAGGCGCCTTGAGGACTTCTCGCTTTGAGGCCTTGTCGTAGATCGAAGCGATATCTCCCGAATCGTTGAGCGTCACCTTGAAGCGGCCGTTCTCGACACTCCGATTCGAAACGTGCATCGCGGCGTTCGAAAGGCGGCCGGTCGCAGGGCGAATATCGTAAATGGCCACTCCAGTAGCGGGGACCTTCGCCAAGAACAACAGGCGCACTTCGCTGCCATTGCGCGAAAGCACTTGTGTCGCAACGGAATGTCCGCCAGGGTCGTAGGCGATGACTCCGGCTTTGGAACTCAGACCCGGCACGCGGACGGTCGCCTCAGCGACGTCCTCTCGCGAGATAGAAAGTGGGTTGTAGACTGCCAATGGCACGCCCTTCGCCCGGGTATCCATCGATGTCGTAATGGCTCCTATCGCGTTCGTCAGCACGGCAGAGAATTGATTCTGCGCCAGCAGCTCGTCGTTCCAGCAGAATTCGTAAGCCTTGGGTATCGAGGTGCCGGGAAGCATGTCGTGCATTTGTGAACCCAGCACGAGGTCCCAGGCATGATACAGCCGGTCTGAAGGATAGGATGCCCCTCCCAACGAGACCGCGGCCACTGAGGCGCGCTCGGCAGAATCCGCGAGCAAT
>JAYROD010000268.1:0-6545 GCA_041911835.1 Fimbriimonadaceae bacterium
CAAGAACAGGCAAAGCGTATCCAGCAGGCTGTCAACGCTCACAGCGACGCCATCCTCATTTCCTGCTCGGATGCCGCCAAGGTGACAGGGGCGATCAATGACGCCGTCGATAAAGGAATCCCGGTGATGACATTTGACAGCGACGCACCTGAATCGAAACGATTCGCGTTCTACGGAGCGGACGACCCCGAGACGGGCCAAATGGTCATGAAGGAACTCGCAGCACAACTCGGCTCGGCTCCAGCGAACGTCGCCATCTTGGCTGGCAATCAAAACGCCCCAAACCTTCAGAAACGCGTTGAGGGGGTCAAGGAAGAAGCGAAGAAGTACCCGAACGTCAAGATTGTCGACACGTTCTATCACGTAGAGACCCCACAAGATGCCGCGGCAAAGGTCTTGGAAGTCATGAAGGCCAACCCACAGATAAACGGTTGGGCCATGGTGGGTGGCTGGCCGCTGTTCACCACAACTCTTTTGACCGACCTCGATCCAGCCAAGGTGAAGATCGTGGCCGTGGACGCACTTCCAGCGCAGCTTCCCTATGTCGAAAAGGGCATTGCCCCGGTACTGCTTGCTCAGCCGACGTACGACTGGGGATATGTCTCCGTCAACAAGATCGTCGACAAGGTCATTAACAAGAAGGACGTCCCCGTTGTCAACAAGATGGAACTCGTGAGAGTGTCGAAAGACAACCTGGGCCAGTGGGCCAAGCAACTCCAAGATTGGGGATTCCAAGGCATCGACCCGAAGTACTTGGCGGGTGCTGCGCCCGCTCCAAGCGGGACCAAATAAGCCCGGCATGAGCGATTGGGCGATCGAGACGCGAAACGTCACCAAGTCCTTCCCGGGCGTGGTGGCGCTTTCCGACGTCTCGATCCAGGTGAAACCCGGCTCCTGCCATGCGCTCATGGGAGAGAACGGAGCCGGGAAGAGCACGCTTGGGAAGATCATCTGCGGACTCATTCAGCCTGACTCCGGAGAAATGCTCTTGGAGGGTCGTCCCGTCCATTTCTCCGGACCTCAGCAGGCCATCAAGGCCGGTGTCAGCATCGTCCACCAAGAGCTCGTCTTTTGCGAGAACCTGAGCGTCTCTGAAAATTTGTGCCTCGACGACTTGCCTCACAAGGGCATCTTCTTGGATCGCTCCGAGATGCGCAAGCGAGCGATCAAGTGGCTAGAGGCGATTGAAGCGGACGTTAATCCTGACCAGCGTTTGGGGGAGTTGCCCATCAGCAAGCAGCAGCTCGTTCAGATCGCGGGCGCGGTCGGTCGAGGAGCCAAGGTGCTTATCTTCGATGAGCCCACCAGCAGCCTTTCGCTTAAGGAGTCTCAGGTTCTCTTCGACCAGATCCGACAGCTTCTTGCAAAGGGAGTCACCTGTATTTACGTCTCGCACCGCATGGACGAGATATTCGAACTCTGCGATACCGTGACCGTTCTTAGGGACGGCAAGGTCGTTGGGACCAAGCCGGTTGCGGAACTCGATCGCGACAGCCTCGTCCGGATGATGATCGGTCGCGACATCGAAGTGCCGACCGTTCAAAGCGAACATCTGGATCTCGGCGCGGAATTGCTCAAAGTCGCTCATCTGAGTAGCCCCGGCAAGTTTGAAGACGTCAACTTCGCCGTTCGCTCCGGGGAGATCGTCGGTTTGGCGGGACTGGTAGGAGCAGGACGGACAGAGATCGCCGAAGCGCTCTTCGGACTCGATTCGCTGGCAACCGGCGAGGTCGAGCTCAAGGGTAAGCCTTGCGCGCGAAGGAACCCCGCAATGGCGATGAAGGCTGGACTCGGGCTCGTGCCGGAAGATCGGAAACGCCAAGGGCTCGTCTTGGGGATGAACGCGCGAGAAAATATCTCCCTTCCGGTCCTCAAACAGCTCGCCAGAATCGGTTTCGTTGAGGGAAAGAAAGAACGAGAGCTGGCACGTCGGTTCTTTGATCGGCTCAGAGTCAAGGCTCCTTCGCTGGATTCGGCCACGATCGGTCTCTCGGGCGGAAACCAGCAGAAGCTCGTCATCGCCAAATGGCTAGCCGCCAACTGTGACGTGCTTATCCTCGATGAGCCCACTCGAGGCGTCGACGTCGGCGCGAAGGCCGAGATCCACATGCTCATCCGGCAGCTCGCCGCAGAAGGAAAGGCGGTCTTGGTGATTACCAGCGAACTGCCGGAACTGCTCGTCTTGGCGACTCGCATTCTGGCGGTGCGCAATGGTCGCATCAGCGGCGAACTGCCCGCCAAGGGAGCGACCGAAGAAGCGGTCATGCGACTCATGACCGGAGTGGATGCGACAGCGGTCTGAGATGCCAAACATTTAGGTCTGCCTCGCCGCGAAGCCTGAGGGTCGGGGGCAGCGTCCTTCACGCAAAGCAGGACCGCCCCCCGCCGCCGGCGAATGTAAGGTTTATGCTCCTCTCCGCAATCCTCGCGATCGCCAACACGACGGCACTCGCCGACCTTGACCTTAACCTGATGATGCAGGATTGGGGCAAGGCCAACAAGAACCACAGCGTTGACGGCCATCCGCTGATGATTGCCGGCAAGCGGTACGACGCCGGCGTCGGAACCCATGCGTCCAGCAGCCTGTTCGTTGATCTTGGGGGGCAGGCGACCCAGTTCACCACCGAAGTTGGGATCGACGACGAAACCGAGAAAAAGGGCTCCGCGGAATTTCAAGTCTGGGTGGATGGACAGTTGAAATGGCGCAGCGGCGTAATGCGAGGAGGAGATCCAGCCAAGAAGGCGGACGTCGACCTTCGGGGAGGCAAGCAGCTATGGCTGTATGTCGACCCAGCCGACAACGGGATCGACTACGACCATGCCGATTGGGTGAACGCGAGCATCACGACCAACGGCGGCTTCTTTGTCCGAGCGACCCCTGCGGCCAAGGAGAGCGATATGCCGATCGCTCCCGCAGACGACACTCAACTCGAGATCAATGGTCCGAGGATTGTCGGCTGCACTCCAGGCAAACCGTTCCTTTTCCTGATACCCGCCACAGGGACGATCTCGAGATATGAAGCCAAGGGGCTCCCGAAGGGCCTGAAACTTGACTCCAAAAGTGGGGTGATCTCCGGACAGATCGACCAGCCGAGTGATACAGTCTGCATCGTTTCGGTTCGCGGAGCACGCGGCGCCGTCCAGCGCGACCTGCGGATCGTCTGCGGTCCCCATAAGCTCGCACTGACCCCCCCGATGGGCTGGAACTCCTGGAATGTCTGGGGAACGAGCGTCGACGCCAAGAAGATTCGCGATTCCGCAACTGCCTTCGTGACGGCTGGCCTTGCGAAATACGGCTACCAATACGTGAACATCGATGACGCCTGGGAAGGGGGCCGTGATGCTCAGGGAAATATACAGACTAACGAGAAATTCGGGGATATGGCTGCTTTGGCGAAGTACGTCCATGCGCACGGATTAAAGCTGGGCATCTATTCTTCCCCGGGCCCAAAAACCTGCGCGGGTTACGAAGGGACCTACCAGCACGAATTCCAGGACGCTAAAACCTGGGCGGATTGGGGGATCGATTACATCAAGTACGATTGGTGCAGCTATGGCAATATCGCCAAGAACGACTCCCTTGGCGAACTCCAGAAGCCCTATATCTTGATGCGCTCCGCTCTCGACGCGGCTCCGAGAGACATCGTATTCAGCCTCTGCCAATATGGCATGGGTGATGTCTGGAGTTGGGGCAAGGCGATCGGCGGCAACCTTTGGCGTACGACGGGTGACATCACAGATACGTGGGGCAGCATGTCCGCCTTGGGATTTGGGGAACCGGATCGCAATTCTGCAGTCGAGCCTGGCGGCTGGAACGATCCGGATATGTTGGTCGTCGGCATGCTCGGCTGGAGCAACAACCCGCGCCCGTCCAGGCTGACGCATAATGAACAAATCACCCACATCACCTTGTGGTCGATGGCGGCTGCCCCACTCTTGATCGGCTGCGACCTCACGAAGATCGACCCGTTCACCAAGGCGGTCCTCTGCAATCCGGACGTCATCTCCGTCGATCAGGATGCGCTTGGAAAGGCGGCGCAGCGCAAGTGGAAAAAGGGTTCGCTGGAAGTCTGGACGAGGCCACTTGCCGATGGACAAACTGCAGTGGCTCTGTTCAACAGGGGTCCGTTCAAAGCTCAGGTCGCCGTGAACTGGGAGGAACTTGGGCTTCAGCCTAACCAAATGGTGAGGGACTGCTGGCAGCGCAAGGATCTCGGCGCCATGTCGGGAGGCATTTCGAAGCAGGTTCCCGGGCACGGAGCGATGCTATTCAAGGTCGGAAAGAGGTAACGCCTTGAAAAGACTGCCCGCGTTCGGATTTCTCCTATTCTCATTTTCTGCATGTTTGGCTCAGCCGAGCGAAATAGTCGATGGAGAGGTGCGCGTTCAATTCCTGTCCGATTCGCTTCTTCGGCTCGAGCAGCGCGGACCCAAAGGTTTCGAAGACCGCGTGACATTCACCGTGATCCAACGGCCAAAGTGCCGGCCGCTCCCGTTTCCCAAGAGCGGCCTCACACAAATGACTTACCGGATCGGGAATTTTTGGGTGGAGCTCCCGCTCAATGCCAAGTCGCTTAACGAGGTGGTTGTCAAGGCGGCCGACGGAACGCCGCTCTATCGGTTTGAGAAGGACTACCAAAAGCGCCCATTCATGCCCTCGCCGAGCGCCATGCCGAAAGTCTGGGTCATGGCTGATTGGCCCCGTGTCGTGCCACCGCCTTGGGGAGCCACACCAGTCCCTCCGACCGCTCCCATCGATCCTTCTCTGGTGGAGACTTCGGGGTGGGATTTGGGGAACGACGCGCCCGACATCTATCTGTTTTGCCCTGGGAAAGGGGGCTACAACCGATTCAGAAAAGATTTCCTCGCCTTGACTGGCCCGACACCGATGCCGCCGCTTCGAGCGTTTGGGTTTATCGACAGCAGGTACCACCCCTATACTCAAGAAGAAGCTCTGGGCACGATCGACACCTATCGCCAGAAGAAGATCCCACTTGATGGATTTGTCATCGATACCGACTGGAGGGTTGGCGCCTCAAAGGGATACGAGGTCGACACCAAGCTCTTTCCCGATATGCCGCAGTTCATCCAGGACGCTCACGCCCGAAACGTGTGGCTCATGTATAACGATCACCCGGAGCCTCAGACAACGACAGCCCTCGATCCCAAAGAAATGGCCTATCGCTGGAAAGGTCTCACGTCGATGCTGGGAATGGGAGTCGACGTCTGGTGGTACGACCGCAACTGGAGTACCCATCTCGTCCCGCCTGCTCCCGGGCTGCAAGCCGAGATTTGGGGTCAGCGCGTGTTCCACGATATGACCGAGCGTTTTCGCCGGCAAGAGCGCCCGCTCATCATGTCGAATGTTCAGGGAATCGACAACGGCAAGCTTCATTATGCTCCCCACCCTGCAAGCCACCGCTTCCCAATGTGGTGGACTGGAGACACCCAATCAACCTTTAACGCGCTCAAGGACGGGGTACAGAACGGGGTCAACAGCGGGGTCAACGGGCTACTTCCCTATGTCAACGAAGACTTAGGCGGACACGTCGGAGCGCCTTCTCCGGAGCTCTATGTGAGGTTCCTCCAGTACGGCTGCTTCTGTCCAATTACTCGGGTCCACTGCACGCGTGGGCGTGATCGCCACCCCTGGGCATATGGACCCGAGGCGGAGAGCATTGTCACCGAGTACATCAAGACCCGCTACAAGCTGCTTCCCACACTTTACGCCGCAGCCAGACGCTGCTTCGATGATGGCGCGCCGCTGCTCAGACGACTCGACCTCGAATGGCCCGCTTACAAAGAAGCTCAAGACCCGACTGAGTACCTGCTGGGCGACGATTTGTTGGTGGCGCCTATCGTCAGCGGAATCGAAGGGGATCCGTCGGTCATTCCAGCGCATTTCCTGCGTTCCCCTGATGGGCAGCCGGGACTCAAAGCAAGCTTTTTCTCGAACAAAAATCTCTCCGGACCACCTTCTTTGTCCAGGATCGATCGTGAACTCAATTTCAACTGGCAATCGGGTTCTCCAGATGTGAAGCTCCCCAAGGACGAATTCTCAGCAGTCTGGGAGGGGGAGATTGGCCCGGCGCCGATGACCGGCGCTTACTCGCTGGCCGTTCGCGCGGACGACGGTGTCCGACTCTATGTCGATGGCAAAAAGGTCATCGATGCGTGGGTGCCTCAAGATAACGTGACGAATTTCGCCAAAGTCGAATTTGAAAAGGGTTCATCGCATTCGATTCGCCTCGAGTATTTCGAGGACGGAGGGGATGCCTTGGTCAGCCTGGGCTGGCTACTCCCCAATCAGGTGAAGCCGATCGTGTCGCGAAAAGTTTGGTTGCCACCCGGGTCTTGGGTTGATGCTTGGACTGGAAACCCCCTGACGGGGCCGCGCACCATCACGGTCGAATCCAAGCTGTGGCATATGCCGACTTGGGTTCGAGGAATCGGCGCAGTGATCTCCGGTCCCGAAGTGCAGTACACCCACGAAAAGCCCTGGACCGCCCTAACTCTGGATGCCTATTTGGACGCCCCTGGGTCCG